>DOMR01000003.1:10820-12927 GCA_003509845.1 Chitinophagaceae bacterium
ATGGAACAACCCTATAATGGCCCTGGAAAAACAACCCACCACAGAGCAGATGGTACCAACTATCTATTACTTAAAGGTGATGAATACCATAATATTTGGGCTGCCTATGATTGGCAAAAAATATCAGGTACTACTATCATGCAAAAAGCCAACCTACCTGGCCCCAATGAAATTCAAAAGGAAGGTCTTACTAGCTTCGTAGGTGCAGTAACTGATGGATTATATGGCGCAGTGGCTTTTGATTTTAAAAGCCCCCACGACTTATTAGAAGCTAAAAAATCATGGTTCTTTTTTGATGAGGAATATGTTTGCTTAGGCGCTGGCATCAAGCCAAAAAAATCATTGCCTGTAGTAACAACCATCAATCAATCCTTATTAAAAACTGAAGTGAGTGTATTACAAGATGGCATTAAATCAATACTTCCTAATGGAAATAGAGAAGCAAATAATGTAAAATGGGTTTACCAAGATAAGGTAGGTTATATTTTTCCTGAACCAACCAGAATAACTATTTCAAATCAAACGGAAACTGGTAGATGGTCAGATATTACTGATCAAAAAAATATTAGTAAGGAATTGGCAAAAACAGATATTTTCAAATTGTACTTCAATCATGGAGACAAGATAAACGAAACTGATATTCATGGAAAAAGAAAAATGGACAAAAGTCCCTCCTATCAATATATCGTAGTGCCTAATATTACTGAACAACAGTTATCTGCAACTAGCGGCAACAATCGCAATATCATCATTTTGTCCAATACCGCTGAACTCCAAGGTGTAAAGCAAACTAAACTAGGAATTGTTCAATTGGTTTTTTATAAAGCAGGCGAAGTTGAAATTAACAAAGGACAAGCTGTAAAAATGGATAGTCAAGGGATGGCTATGTTGAAAATGGACGGAAATAAAGTGAAAGAAATAACAGTAGCTGACCCTTCTAGGGAATTAAGCCGAATTTTAATTACATTACCTAGTATATACAAAACAAAAGCAGCAGGAATTACCTGTTACCCAGATGAGAAAAATAATAAAACAATGATTATTATTGACTTACCACAGGGTGTTTACGTAGGAAAAAGCGTTAGTTATAAATTATAAATTTGAGAATTATGTCAGGAATATGAAATGGTTATTGATGATTTGTATTTTCTTCCTGACGGCTTGTTCTCCGTATAAGAAAATTGTAATTTCCATGAGTAAATTACAAACTGATAATTGGTTAAACAAATCAGAACCTGAAGTAATTACCAAATTAGGTTCCTACAAAAACAAGACATTGAACGAAACCGGCTATATGCTTTTATTTGATTATAGTGCTTATAGCATAACACCTATTTATATACCCGCCGTTAATGATATCAGACCCCCAGTGACAAACAACAATAGGCAAATCATTGAACCTACACAATATGTGACCACTTCAGCGAGACCTGCACTTGACAATAATCGATTTAATGTGATTAATGAAAAGGTACTTGAATTTTATTTTGATAAAAATAAAAAAGTGATTTATGTTAACGCACTTGGATACCCTGATTCAGTCCGATTAGAATTGCGCCATAAATAAAAAATAACTTTGCGGCACTACTTGTTTTTTACTAACTCAAAATAGGTAGCAATAAATTTATTGTTCACTATTTCTCCCTGAACCTTTGCTTTACTGATTGCATTACAAAAGCCATCATCCCCATGGGCATCTCCAAATGCATCAATATTCGCCTTGTCAACAAAATAGGACTTCCCCTTAATTCTTACCGCCAAAGTACAGCCCTTACCCGCCATCTTAAATTGACACTGACCGCAGGATGCTTCCACCAACAAGGTTTTCTTTGTAGGATCCAGCTTAAGTACTGTAGAATCTTGTGCCATTAAGTTTGTTGACACTAAGATCATGATTACTGCTATAATTTTTTTCATACTGCTACTAAATTTTAAATAGCTTTCCTCCGCATCTGGAGGAAAGCTAAGATTAAGTTAAATTACTTATTATAAAAACGCCAGTTGGTTTGAAAATCTCGCGTTACTGGCTGATTCATTAGTAAAGCGCGTAATAGTTCAATAGGCATTTTATTTTCTCTTAGTGTTGCATCATGGAATTGCTTTAATG
>DOMR01000003.1:13007-13768 GCA_003509845.1 Chitinophagaceae bacterium
ACCATATAAGCCAATTGATATAATGGGCCATAACTTCCGGTAAATGAGCGGCGCACTTCCCCTTCTGCATTAGCGCGCTCATGCCCAACTCGATCCACTAGGTAATCAATACATTGTTGTGGTGTCCATTTGCCTAAATGATAGTTAAGTGAGAACATAATACGAGCGCAGCGATGCATACGCCAAAACAACATCCCAATTCTTTGTTCAGGTGTTTGCGGAAATTTCATATCCCACAATAACAACTCCCAATAAAGTGAATTACCCTCGGTCCAGAATGGCGTAGGAAAATTACGATAAGGCTTGTATCTATTGGACATAAAACCTTGTAAATGGTGCCCTGCTATTAATTCATGGTGTACGGTTGCGCGTGAAAAATCAGGATTATTACCGCGCATACTCATCATTTTATCCTCATAATCCATGGTATTGGTTGGATATGAAATCATTAAAGTTTCCCCACCTAAAAAGAAAGGGCTCACTAATTGACGCTCAGGCGACATCATATACATATTCCAAGTTTCCTCAGCAATAGGAGGAATAGATAGTAAATCATACTTTTTCAAAAAGTCAACCGATTGATTATACAATTCAAACATTGCTTCAGGTTGCTTTCCAGGAGGCACATAGGAATTTTTTACTTTTTCCTGTGCGGCCTTCCAATTATCCCCGAATCCCATTTCTCTACTCGCTTTTAGTAATTCAGCATCACACCAAGCGAATTCTTTATTTGCAATTTCTACTAACTCCTCTGGGGTATA
>DOMR01000153.1 GCA_003509845.1 Chitinophagaceae bacterium
GCTCCCCCTCTCCGACTTGAACGGAGGACCCCATCATTAACAGTGATGTGCTCTAACCAACTGAGCTAAGGAGGAGTGTTCCTTTTAAGGGTGGCAAAAATAATAAATTTTAGTTAAGAACAAAACATTAAAACAAAGAAAATGGCTTAAAACCAATAAAAAGTGCGCCATCTCTTAACTCTAGGGGGTATGTTTTCAAAAAATAGCCTTCCCCACTTGTATTTCTACCATTTTTCATATCAAAACTATATCTATGTAACGGGCAAACCACCTGACCTAGCGGATTAATATACCCTTGTGCCATCCTGCCACTTGCATGCGGGCATTTACTCGCAAAAGCGTAATAACCCTCCTTCCATTTTCCTAAGGTGAATTTTTGCCCATCTACCTCTAATTCAAGCAGGTTATTTTCTGGCCATTCCAAGGTTAATGGGAACTGCGTAACCAATTTCCAATTCAGCTGACTCATTAGGTATAATAAACGGTTTTATAAGGGAATCTGATTTGATACATGTCTCTTACTTTATGTAAAATAACGGTTCTCAATTCCTCAATATTTTGTTTTTCAATGGCACTAATAAATACGGCTTGGTTATTGGTGATGCCATTCCATTTTTCTTTTAATTCTAATAAAAGATCCTGCTTCACTTCATCTGAAATCCATTCATCAAAATATTTCTGTTGATACAAATCCATCTTATTAAAAATAGTTACGACCGGCTTATCAAATGCTTTTAATTCTTGTAAAGTTTTGTTGACCACTGCAATCTGATCTTCATACTGTGCATGTGACACATCGACTACGTGCAATAAAACATCAGCCTCACGAACTTCGTCCAAAGTACTTTTAAAACTTTCCACCAAATGATGCGGAAGCTTGCGAATAAATCCTACGGTATCACTTAATAAAAAAGGCGTGTTTTCAAAAACCACTTTACGCGTTGTGGTATCTAAAGTTGCGAATAATTTATTTTCAGCAAACACATCACTTTTACTAATTAAGTTCATGATGGTGCTTTTGCCAACGTTTGTGTAACCTACGAGTGCAACACGTATAAACTCACCACGCTCCTTGCGTTGCGTGAAAGCTTGCTTGTCAATCTCCAATAATCTTTTACGTAATAATGAAATTTTATCTTTCACAATACGACGATCCGTTTCAATTTCAGTTTCACCTGGACCTCTTGAACCAATACCTGCACCTTGACGTTCCAAATGCGTCCACATCCCTTTTAAGCGCGGTAATATATATTGGTACTGTGCTAATTCCACTTGCACTTTAGCTTGTGCTGTTCGGGCTCTGGCTGCAAATATGTCTAAGATTAAATCGCTACGATCAATCACCCTGCACTTTACTTCTTTTTCAATATTGGTAATTTGCGATCCAGATAATTCATCATCAAAAATGACAACATCAATATCTTTTAAGGCAACATATTGTTTTATTTCTTCCAGCTTTCCTTTACCCACAAAAGTGCGAGAATCCGGATGCGGTAATTTTTGCTTAAATGATTTAATTGTTTTTGCACCCGCTGTTTCTGCTAAAAATGCCAATTCATCCAAATACTCATCCACCTGCGCTTCGGTTTGATCTTTTTGAATCACACTCACCAAAACCGATTTTTCTTCCTTCTTAAATATTTTCTTTTTTTCTATCAAAGTGATCTGTTTTTACAAAGATAATCTAAATGTGAGGGGAATGAAAAAACCCTCTATTAATTGTAGAGGGTTTTAAATATTCATATAAGGTTAATTATAATCCACTGATTGTTATACCTGCTGAAACCTTATTCATTACAGGACCAAAGCCATCACGTAATACCCCTGTTACTTGGTAGCCCATATCAAATGAAATCATACCATAACCCACACGACCCGTAAGTTCAATATTAGTTGCACCAAAGAATCGATTTGCAGTTCTTTTTTCAATATATGATTTGCCATACACTGAATTACCAGCGCCATTTACATAATCTTTTGATTTTGTATATGATTTAAGCAAGGTACCCACTTTTAAACCTGCAGCATATTTCCAAGATTTTGATGGATTTTCAGGATTCGTATAATACCTAAGTTCCACAGGTACTTGAACATAAATAGTAGTCACTTTTGATTTTGAAAAACGACTTGAAAGGCTATCCAGCTTTCTGAATGGCAGTGAATTAGCGGTAGATTTTACATCCACCAAAGTACGATCATCAAAAAAGATATTACTTGTTCCTATACCAGCACCAAATGCTACGCTATAGTGAGGATCAGACTTAAATGGCCTATCATACATGAAGTAGATATTGAAATGTCGACTAAATCCATTTCCAGTATTAACGCTATCAGGTGTTCCTGTCCACATATCTGTACCAAATTGAAACACTAAATGATCAGCAGCACGACCAGTTAAATCGATTTTGGACCAATCCTTTGCCTTAACCGTTGGAGTTTGTGCTTGGGCAAATAGTCCAAAAAGCAAAAAAGAGGCTGTTGTAATAATTACTTTCTTCATTCGGCAAAAATAGCAGAAAAAACGGGTAGTTAACTTTAAAAAAGGTTAAAAATTACGCAACTAGCCCTCAATAGATAGTCAAATTTTCCTATTTTTGCCGCCTACATCGAAAGATGCGGGCCTATAGCTCAGTTGGTTAGAGCACCTGACTCATAATCAGGGGGTCCCAGGATCATGCCCTGGTGGGCCCACAGCCGAAAGGCTACATTATCAAGGGTTTATGCTGT
>DOMR01000217.1 GCA_003509845.1 Chitinophagaceae bacterium
AATATAATCCACCTAGGGACAATATTAAAATTTTTAAACATAACGTTAGTTTTTGGTTGAATCATACAACGGGGGGATTGTATTAATTTTTTTAAAGCCTAAAAAATAAGCTAATTAATTACGCGATCAATTTTTTATATAAACTCGAAAACACTAAATACAATACAGTTAAAAAGCCGGCTAAAAATCCACCCAACACTAATGATTTTAATTTGCCTACTTTTTCTTTTTCCAAAGGAAAGATAGGTTTATCAATCACTTGTATCAGCGGAGTTTCCTTGCGAAGTGCCATTTTTGACATTTCTAAATTAGAAACTAAGCTTGTTAGCATGGTTGTGTTAATTTGTAAATCAACCTGCCTTTTTGCAGGTTGTGTTCCTTTTGATTTTAATGCTGGATTTAGATTAAAAATTCCATCTGATGCAAATGCCACCTCATTAATAGAAGTGTTAAATTGACCTCTTACACTATCCACTTGATGTTGCAAAATTTCAACATTCAAGCGCGCTTTTTTACTTTTTATTTCAACGTAGTATTCGGATGTTTCTTTCGCTAAATTTTCACAAAATATTTTGGAAAAATTTTCATTTGAACTGACTACTTCAATGCTTGTGATTGATACTTTTTTATCCTTTTGGCCAATGGTTAAACTTGTTGGGCTTGTAACTGCTGAAAATATACCTTTTAAAATACTGTCCTGTTGAAGCGTAAATGAAGCACGATCAGCATTAGGTAAAAACTGTATGTTTTTGAATGCTGGATTTTCATCCCATGCTTCCCTCATTTTATTAATTTGAATATAATATTCAGCAATACTTATTGTTTTGCCATTGACTTCGATTGGATTTAACAATGTTTTTTCAACTAACAAACGGCTTTTCATTAACTCAATTAAATTAGATCCCGCAAATGCGCCACCACCACTTCCGCCTATATCAAAACCAAATTGACTTGCTAAGCCGCCTAAACCACTCATGCCCCCGCCACTTTTTTCTTCCTCCAATGCAAAAGTTAATACGGCTTTATAAGTGGGTTTTTGAAAATAAGCATAGGTAAACCCAATCAATCCACCGATAATGCCAGCAAGTACTATTAACTTCCACTTAGTTAAAAAAAACTGATACCACTCCTTTATTTTTAACACCAATTCCTTCAACGATATTTCGTCGTTATCAATTTGGGGTGTATTATTTTGATCAACCATAATTTTTTGTATTAAACTATTGGGGGGATAATTATTTGCTTAATAATTGTAAGGTAGCAAGCGAAGTACCTATTTGTGCAAAGATGGTAACATATTGCAATATCGTTGTTATTGCATCTTTCCTAACTGCACCTTCAGGTAATACCACTTCCGATCCTGGTTCAATGCGTGGATTAAATCTAAAAAATCCAAATGTTTTAGTTCGTTTTGATCTTCCATTATAATACACTACATACGCTTTATTGCGCCTTGCGTTTTCAGTAATTCCGCCTGCTGAACTAATACATTCACTCATAGTGATGCCTTCGTGATAGCTAATAGTAACAGGGCGTAAAACAGCGCCTCGGATCGTTACTTTATTATCCACTTTAGGTATAACTATTTCATCCTTATCGGCTAATACCAAATCATAGTAACTACCTGGATTTTTTAAAATTTGCTCAATATCTAAAGCAATGTTTTGAACATTGGTTGGTGATTCATTACTTAATCCAGCCTTCTTTAAGCTGTCTAATAATACTTGACTGATTGTATCTGCTTTTATACTTTCTCTTTTGATAAATGCCCCTTTTGAATATGCATCACCAATCAAACCGCCTGCGCGTTTTAATAAATCGCTCACTCTTTCCACCCTACTCACTAAACTATATTTACCTGCATATTGCACTTGACCAGTAATGGATACAATTTGATTTTCTGCAAAGCCTATCTTTTTTGTACAATGCTTACCACATCATAAGGTTGTAAGATAATATCACTATTGCCTGGAGTGAAATTTAAATTGGCATCCAACTCAGTAGTCAGCAAAGTAGCAATTTCAGTGTTGTTTAATTTACCGTCTTGTTGTTTGTATAACCTTGCTACTTCCACTTTTTTATTCGCAGCAAATGTGCTTCCACCAGCAAGTGTGATTAAATCCTTCACTGTCATACTATCTGCATAAGTAAACTTTCCTGGGTTATGCACTTCCCCAAATATTTTTACATTAAAACTATCACGCAAGTCCAATACCGAACTTACATACAATTCATCCTCTCTTTGTAAATATATATTTTCAGTTTTGTCGCCCGCTAATGCTTTAGTTAAATCAATGTTCACCATTTCTTTAACCAAGTTGGGCTTTAATCTAAATAATTGTGCGCCTCCAGTGTAAGCATCTTCCTTTAAACCATCGGCTTTTTTTATTAAATCTGAAACGCGCATGCCTTCCACCAATTGATAGGTATCGGGTCGGTATACTGCGCCTGTTAACTTGACCCTGTTTTGATAGCGATTTAATATTTTACTCACTACATAAACATCGCCACCCTGTGGAGCATAACTTGCAAATTCTTCTTTCCCTAAATCCTTCACTAATAATTCCCGGCCATTTTTTTGAATCACTTTTACATTACTAGTATATGCTGCTTCATCAAAGCCGCCCGCAAATGCCAAAATATTTTGAAAATTTTCCTTGCCCGTTAATTCAAATATGCCTGGACGTTTTACTTGCCCGTTCAATTCAACACGATTTTCATAAGCTGGGATACGAATTACATCATTGTCCTTTAAACCGATATTATCCGTTTGATCCCCGTTAAGTATGAAATGATATAAATCCACTTTACGAATCACTTTGTTATTACGCACCAATTCTATATTACGATAACTACCTATTGGGGAAGGACCACCAGCTAATGACAATGCACTAAACACCGTACTTAATGAGCTTAAGTCATAAGTGCCTGGTTTTTTTGCTCCAATAATAGTCACATGTATAGTGCGAATATTGGATAAAGTCACAGATAATTTAGATTCACCTGTGCGTAAACTTACATAAGCCGTGCGCGCCATTTGTTGGCGTATTTTGTCAGTGGCTGCTTCAATGGTTAACCCTGCTACTCTTACTACGCCCACATTTTGAACGGTTACACTTCCTTCATAACTTACTCTTAGTTCAGTTGCAAATTCCTGTATACCGTATAAAACAAGTTTTAATATATCATTGGGGCCTACTTCGTAATTTAAGGGAGTAGCAATATTTGCATTAGAAGTTAGTGAACCTGCATTTTGGAATAGTTCGGATCCGAAAACCAATGAATTTGCAGCTACTTCTGCTTCCTTAAAGCTACTCGCATTACTTGTTGTGTTGCCTTCGCGATTTGATTGTACACTTTCTATTTTTGTTCCAATTGTATTCGTCGCATTATTGGTGGCACTTAACCTAGTGCGTAATTTTTCAAATTCAGCTGCAGGTAAGCCTTTGGCAGATGTCTGTGTTTTAATTTGGTCAATGCTTAGTTCCGAACTTTGTAAGCGTTCCTTAATTTTGCTAATATCCGCTTCGGATAACATTTCCACTTTAAATTGGCTTAAGTCCTTTTGTGCTAAAAAGCCTTGTGCATTAACGGTTTGTGCCATCACAGCAAATAATAGAACCAGGGTTAAACTGCGAAAAAAATGCTTGAATGTTGCTTTTGTTATCATTGTGATCTTGAAAATTTAAACGTTAAAGGGGGAGTTGTTTGATTTTAGTGCAAAGCTTCGCTCTTCTTAGTCCCATTATAGATACAAAAAGGACTAATAAACAACTGTTTATTACTACAAAAATCAATTTTTAAGTGCCAATAAAACAAATTAAGTGGTACTTAAAAATAGGTTCGTATTTCTTTTAACAAGCAAAGCATATTAAAATTCATACCAATAAATTTAGGGGGGTGGATTTACTAGACAAAAGTACTCGAATAATTACTCAAAAAAAAATTTATACAGCGCTTATTTACATATGTTTAAACGTCATTATTAATATTAATTAAATGTTATTAAAGAGCTTAAAATTTAACAGCCAATATTATAACGTTATTGCAGGTTTACTATTGTAACACTTGAATAATAAATAATGTAATTGAAGCTACCAGTTGTTTAACAATTGAATTAAAGGGTATTTATTAAAAAGGAGGGTTTAATTGTAGTTCAAAATGGATAGAAATTAAGCATAATTAGCCCTTTTTTAACTAAAATGAGGCATTTTTGGTCAATATTTGATGTTTTTAGGCTAAAATGGGTAAATTTGAAAGATTACTAATTTGAGCACATCATATTAATATATTTAAACATATTATGCTCCAATTTTGAATCTTTTTTGAAGTTAATTGAACACATTCTATAGTTCTAATGAATGAACTATATCATATTATGAATAAATATAATAAAATAATCATCCCATTACTTGTCATTGTTTTATTAAACCTAATTGAACACGGATTTTATTTAATTTCTATTGAACGGCCGGTATTTTATTACGAATATTTAGCAATACCCTTAGTTTTTACATTCAACTCGAACAAATTAATTCGGTTACTCATTATTACATTCATTGTTATAAGTGACGCTATTATCAGCTTAGCGCAATTTTATTTTTTTGATACTTTTAATTATATCACTAAAATTCCTTCTTTTTTCAAATCAGATTTCAGTATTTCATTTTGGTTAAGCTTGGTAGGTTGTATTATACTCATTGGATTAATAATTTATATCACTGCCAAATTATTGGAATTTATTAAGTCAGATGATTTACATAAAATATTCTACACCAAGTTTTTAATTATTGTTTTCATTTGCGTGTATTTGATTGATATTATTTCGGGTAATTCATTTTTTTATTTTAGAACCGTAGGAAATAACCATACCAATTTTTCGCAGTCGGCTATAATGCACTACTATAATGATGCAAAAATATTTTCAAAAAAATATGGTCCTGTCACTAGTATTGCCAATTACCCAAAAAATTCAATCACCTACAAGTACTTTTATAATGATAGCGCCGATCGCCAAATACTCATTGTACTTGAATCCTGGGGTTATATAAAAGATAAAGCCATTCGATTGGAACAGATGGATGCTTTATTAAAGCTTAATGTAAATGGGTATAAAGTAGTAACAGATTCGTCTACTTTTCAAGGGGGCACTTCACAAGCGGAAGCCAGGGAGTTATTAAATAAGTCAGGAGAGGCTTATTATTCAATTATACAAAACCATCCAAAAAATACCAACAGTATTATTGCGCAC
Source organism: Chitinophagaceae bacterium (assembly GCA_003509845.1). Lineage (GTDB taxonomy): Bacteria > Bacteroidota > Bacteroidia > Chitinophagales > Chitinophagaceae > Sediminibacterium. The sequence continues at coordinate 5,252 of DOMR01000217.1, forward strand.
AAAAACAAAATGGGATATTACACTAACGCTTTTCAATCCTTTAGTGGTTTCCATTCAAGTGGATATTGGTTCCGTAAATCAATAGGATTTAAAACAGTTATAGATTTAAAGTACTTTAAAGATTCCCTACATGCCCCTGTTAATTATAACAACCATTATGAAGCAGTAAATGATGAAGTTGTATTTGATTATGGCATAAAAAAAGCTTTTTCACAACGAAAAAGCTTTAGCTATATACTAACGATAAATACCCATCTCCCTTTTAAAGGGACCGCCAATCATAAAATTTTAAACAGTGTTGAATTAACTACGCTTCCCAGCCAAGAGGCATTAGAACAATATAGCCGCATCAAGGAACAGTTTAATTTTATCGCTGAATTACTAAAAAAATATCCAATTGATAAATTAGTAATTGTGGGTGATCACCCGCCTCCGTTTTTAAAAAATAGTGAGCGAGCATTTTACTCGAAAAAATATGTCCCCGCAATAATACTTTCTAAAGAATAGTTTTAGCAGGTTTGTTCACTACTAAAAAATAAAGTAAGCTTGCGCAAAAGCTTACAAAAGCGCCCATCAGTAATCCCATATACCATTTGGTTTCACTCTTGTCTAAAGGGAAATTAGGGCTATCCACTATTTGCACTGTGGGTGTTTCCTGTATTAATGAAGCTTTAGTGGCTTCCAGGTTTTTTAATAGCTCCCCGTAAATGGTGGTTAAAACTGTTTTATCCCTTTGTGATATTTCAGAATTAATAGCTTCATTTACGTTTGCAAAATTACCATTCAATAATAATAATGCATCCTGACGCGTAGCTTGAGTTTTATAATTCAATAAATTATAAATACTATCGGTTCTTTTTTCAAGTCGTACCACATTTTTTCTGAGTCGTCCTACTTTTGCTTCAATATAAAAATCAGTTGCAATTTTTAATAGCTTTTCAGAT
>DOMR01000237.1 GCA_003509845.1 Chitinophagaceae bacterium
TAAGCATTTTGATATAATCCTGATCCATTGCATCACCCATCAATTGTATATTATGCTCCCCACCTGACCACTTCACCTCATCCACACTTTGAATAGCTTCAACTTCACTAATTACATTTTTATCATGCGGTGGTACTAATTGACCGCCATCATCCCAATAGGCTTTATAGCCATTGTATTCCTTAGGATTATGTGATGCGGTACAAACCACTCCTGCTTTACATTTAAGTTGTCTAATGGCGAAACTTAATTCAGGGGTTGGTCTTAATGCTTCAAACAAAAACACTTTTATCCCATTCGCAGCAAATACCTGCGCAGTGGTTTCTGCAAAAAATCGGGAATTATTTCTACTATCATGCCCAATGGCAACAGCTATTGATTCGTTCGAATAAGTTTTAAGTAAGTAATTGGAAAACCCTTGCGTTGCCATACCAATCGTGTACTTATTAATACGATTAGTGCCTACCCCCATAATGCCTCTTAATCCACCTGTGCCAAATTCTAAATTTCTATAAAATGAATCTTGTAATTCTTCTTTGTTATTCGCTTGTAAATCAAGTATGACTTGTTTTGTATTGGCATCATAGTTTCCAGACAACCAACGCTGCACATTCAATTCAATCATTTCACTCATAGTTCCTTGTTTAATGGCAATTTTAAGCAATAATTGCAAATCCACCAATTCGCAAAGGAGGATTATTAATTTTAATGTTTAAATTTGATATATAATAACATGAAGTTAATTACAATCTTATCTATTTCCCTGTTTTTAATTACCCAAGCGGGTATGGGTCAAACTGCAGATTCAAGTATTATAATTACGAACGCTCATACAAAAAGTGAACCCAGCCTAGATACAAATATTTCGAACAACCCCATCAACTTTAAAAAAAGATTGCGCTTAGTCACTTCACTCCAAGGACTCGGCTATGGCGCTTCCATGATCGGCTTAAATAAAATTTGGTATGCTGGATACCCTAAAAGTAGTTTTCATTATTACAATGACGCAGGCGAATGGTTGGATATGGATAAGGTAGGACATGTATATACTGCATATAGTTTATCTAGATTAAGTTATAGGACCTGGGAATGGGCAGGCCTGAGTCATAAAAAAGCAGTTTTGTTGGCTGGATTTTCAGGATTGGCTTACCAAACAGTGATTGAAACACTTGACGGTTATTCCAGCCAATGGGGCTGGAGCTGGTCTGATATAGGAAGTAATACGATTGGCGTTGGACTTTGGATGGGCCAGGAATTGTTATGGAAAAAACAAAGGGTTCGACTAAAATTTAGTGCACATTATAATAAATATAATGACAAGCAATTACAGGATAGAACCAACCAATTTTTTGGATCGGTGTTTACCGAAAGATTATTCAAAGATTATAATGCGCAAACCTATTGGCTGAGTGCGAACATACATGATTTCAATAATCAATTACCCGTACCCAAATGGTTGAATATTGCGGTTGGATATGGTGCGGATAATATGTTTGGCGGTTATGGAAATAGTTGGCCGAGCCCCAATGGCGATATTGTTCGTAATGATATCAAACGATACCAACAATGGTACCTTTCCTTAGACGTTGATTTTGAGAAAATTCCAACCCGAAAAAAATGGGTAAAATCCTTGTTTTTTGTGCTGAATGCGATCAAATTTCCAGCCCCCACCCTTATTCTTAGCAATGGCAAATGGAGTAGCCAATGGCTTTACTATTAATTTAGAAAAATTAATGCCTAGTTACTCCCGATAACTTTATAAATGGGTTAAATTTGTAGATCCCTAACAGCGAAATAATACACCATGGGTTTAATTTCTGAAATCATTTTTACTCTTATTACCCTGCTCTCTTTTGGGATATTTACACAAAAAATATTGCGCATCAGACGCAGTATTCTATTAGGGAAAGCCACTCATATAAATGACCACCCTGGTCAAAGATGGCGAAATGTAATTTTATTGGCCTTGGGTCAAAAAAAGATGTTTCAAAAACCAATTGTTGCGGTATTGCATTTAATTGTATACATCGGATTCGTTATCATTAATATTGAATTACTTGAAATTATTGTGGATGGTATTTTTGGAACGCATCGTGTATTTTCAGAAAGCATGGGTGGGTTTTATACTTTTTTAATAAACACATTTGAAATTTTAGCTTTACTAGTCACTATTGCATGTGTAGTTTTTTTGATCAGAAGAAATATGATTAAACTAAAAAGATTTATCAGTAAGGATTTGGAAGGATGGCCGCGCTCCGATGCTAATTATATTTTGATTATTGAAATTTTATTGATGGGCTTATTCCTGTTGATGAATGCGGCCGATCATGAAGTAAGCTTTATTATATCGAAAAATTTCACCCCATGGTTAACGGCTAATTTTGATCAAGAACAATTGCTGCTTATTGAGAAGACAGCATGGTGGCTTCATATTATTGGCATTTATGCTTTTATGAATTATTTACCTTACTCAAAGCATTTGCACATTGTTTTAGCTTTCCCCAATGCCTACTATGCGCCACTGATTCCTAGTGGGACGATCCATAATATGCCTGATATACAAAATGAAGTATTGTATGCGATGCAACCTGAGCTAGCACCATCCAATGTTGCTGCCCCTGAAAGTTTTGGCGCTAAGGAGGCCACAGAATTGAGTTGGAAAAATTTAATGGACGCTTATAGTTGTTCGGAATGTGGTAGATGCACGGATGCATGTCCTGCCAATAGCACAGGTAAGTTATTAAGTCCGCGTAAAATAATGATGTCCACCAGAGATCGAATTGAAACCATCACCAAAAATATAGAAGCAAACAAAGTCTTTATACCAGATGGCAAAACATTATTACATGATTATATTACTGTGGAGGAATTAAGGGCCTGTACCACCTGTAATGCTTGTGTAACAGAATGTCCGATTAGTATATCCCCCTTGGATATTATCATTGAATTAAGAAGG
>DOMR01000035.1:0-11206 GCA_003509845.1 Chitinophagaceae bacterium
ATTTCATCTTTTTCTGCTCTCAATAATATGCTGTCAATGGTAAATAAAGAAAAGCCAAGTGCTTTTACATTAATTTGATAATAATCAAAAGGGATTTTTTCAAATAAAAATTCTCCGTTTTTATCGGAGGTAATTATTTTATTATTTTTCGCATCTGATTTAGAATACAATATGACGGTTGATCCAGGAACGGGCTTTCCGTTTTTTGCATCTTGAATGGTTCCAGAAAGGTTCCCTACAAATTTTGGTTTCAATGTAGTTTGGCCGATTCCATGGATCGTCCAAAGTAAAGAAAATATGATGATAAATTGATATTTCATGTAGCGTGTCAAAACTAAACAATTATGACAAAAAAAGGCTTCATTTTGATGAAGCCTTTAGATATTTTATAAGTGGTACTTTATTTCAAAGAAGCGAGGTCAATGACAAAGCGATATTTGACATCTCCTTTAAGCATTCGGTCGTATGCCTCATTAATTTTTTGCATAGGAATTACTTCTATCTCAGAAACTATATTATGTTCCGCACAATAGTCCAACATCTCCTGTGTTTCTTTCATACCACCAATACATGAACCAATCACACTGCGTCTATTGGTCACTAATGAAAAAGGCTGCACTTTAGGCGACTCAATGGGTAATCCTACTACCATTAATTTTCCATCGATGCCTAATAAATTTAGATAGGTGGTATAGTCATGATTTGCTGAAATGGCATCAAGTACAACATCAAAATAGCTGCTATACTTACTCATTGCTTCTTTATCAGTGCTTACTAAAAAATGGGTAGCGCCTAGTTTTTTTGCATCTGCTTCCTTTGAGGGAGATGTACTAATTACTGTTACCTCGGCACCAAAAGAAACTGCAAATTTTACACCCATATGCCCTAGGCCACCTAAACCTACCACAGCCACCTTCATTCCTTTTTTTACACCTGCATAAACCAAGGGGGAATAGGTAGTTATTCCTGCACATAATAAGGGAGCCACTGCTGCTAATGGCAATGTATGAGCTATTTTAAAAGTATAGTACTCGTCCACTACAATTTTAGTTGAATAGCCACCCATGGTAATTTTATCACTATTTCTTTCCTTGTTATTGTAAGTACCAACAAAACCTTCTTCGCAATATTGTTCTAAATCTTGTGCGCATGTTTTGCAAGTTTTGCAACTATCCACCATCACGCCTAAACCAGCAAGATCGCCCACTTTAAACTTAGTTACATTAGCGCCTACGGATAAAACGGTACCCACAATTTCATGTCCGGGTACCATTGGGTATTGTGATCCACCCCATTCATTTTTTACTTGGTGTAAATCGCTATGACAAACACCACAAAATAAAATGTCAATTTGAACATCATCTGGACCAACCGCTCTTCTTTCAAAATTGTATGCTTCTAATGGTGTATTAGCAGACATTGCTGCGTATGAATTAACTGGGATCATTTCTTTTTATTTAATGATTATTAAAATTTGCTAGAAATACTTATTCCAAAAGTAGTAGGATCACCTAAATGAACTGCGCCAAAATCATATGCATAGGAGATATATTTTTGGTTCAATATATTCTTTGACCATAAAACAACACTTACTTTGTTTTTATTGACTCCCATACTGATATTATTAACGCAATAAGGGCTTTGTTTTATTTCGTTACTACTATCAAAATAAGTATTTCCTATAAATCTAGTTTCGCTTCTTATAAACCCACTCACTTTTGCATTGATACTTTTGCTGTATTGTATTGCAATCGCGTTGGAGTTGTTTGGCGAAAATACCGGGCGCTTACCATTTGCTTCAATTAGAGCATTGGTGATACCCCCGTTATATTGGATGATGACACCTTTAGCTGGTGTATACATAATTTCCGCTTCAACACCCTTGCTATTTAATACACCCGTATTTTTTATAATAGTAATTGCATCAGGTAGCACTAAAGTAGGTACTTGTGCATCTTTCACATGAATATAAAATAGGGCGATGTTCAATTTTAAAGTATTATTTAAAAATGTATTTTTAATACCCGCCTCATAATTGTTACTATGTTCAGGAAGGTAGCCAATCAATGGTGGTTGAGAAGGATCGGAGCCTAGTGGGCTAAGACCACCAGTACGATATCCTTTACTATACATGACATAGGCTAATGAAGCAGTATTTAAATTATAATCCAATGAAATTTTTGGCGACCATGCATTAAAGTTGATGCTTGCACTGGTGTCAGCTACAATTTGGTAAAATTCAGGAGAGGGGTCGTGCTGATAAAAGCCTGCGACTGTTTGATCTTGCTGCTCGTAATCATTTCTTAATCCAAAAGTTATATTTAGCTTACTTGTTAATGCATAGGTTGCTTGTCCAAAAAAAGCAATACCCTTTTTGGTTGTACTTGTGCTGTTCATTAATGTAAACAAAGAATCACCCATCATCATTAAATTGGCATCAATGCCAAAACGCGTTCCTTGTTTTACAGGCGCATCTTGATAAAAAAGATAAGCGCCAGTAGTCCAGTTTAAACGATTCGTGGCAATTGGAGAAGAACTCCATTTAAATTCTTGCGTATACGCCTTGATATTGTTCCAGCTTTTTCCATAATTATTTACAACACTTATGGCATCAATAGGTGAAAAATCGCCATCGATAGGTAAATCATAATATCTGTAATTTCTTTGGTATGCGGTAATACTACTAAAATTAACTTTACGACCTGTATGTTGAATTGCTAAGGAGGTATTCAGTGTATTATCCAACATGGTTGTAATGCCATTTTGATTTAATCTGAATGGATTGCTGAAGGCTTCTTCTGCTCCAAAAACTAATGGGAATGCGCCTTTATTTTCACTGTTATAATGTTTTACATTTAAAGTAGCCTGCCAATGATTTGTAGCAATATATTTAACAAAGTAATTGCCACCGAATGCATATTGTTTGTCATAACTACTTTTATTGAAATCATTGGTGTAAAATCCATTGCGATCATTATAAAGCAATGCTGCACCAAAATATAATTTATCCTTAATAATGGGTGTTTTGAAATTTGCATTATATCTGCGTATGCCATAATTACCCACATTTACCTCGCCGCTCCCAGTAACTTTATTGCTAGGTTGCTTGGTAATAATATTAATAACGCCACCCATTGCGTTTCGTCCATACAAACTTCCTTGTGGTCCACGTAAAACCTCAATACGTTCAATATCGTTTAACACAGGTATATAAGTATCTAAATTGAATTGGTTCACACCATCTATATAAGTGGTCACTGCTGGGTCATAGGATGTTGTAGCAATACCTCTTATAGATACCACATCACGATTGTCGCCTGGGTCTGCACTATATAAATTGGGTACAAATCCACTGATATCTTTGTTATTCCAAAATCTAAATTTTTCTAATTGCGTACTATTAAATGCAGTGATACTGATGGGTACTTTTTGTAATAGTTCTTCTTTTTTTTGTGCAGTGATTATAACATCTTCTAATTGAACTAATGCATCCGCTAATTTAATTGTTTGTATTTCGCTTAGGCTTGTATTAGCCGAAATAGTAATTGATTTTATACTTGTTGCAAAACCTAGAGAAGTAATGGCTAATTCATACTTTCCTTCTCGAACATTGTTGAATGTAACCTGTCCACTACTATCACTTATATTTTTAAATGGAGTATTCAACAAACTAACCGTTGCACCAATTACTGGGTTTCCGGTAAGCGAAATGATTTTTACTTTAAAATTGCTTTGACTATTTGCAAAAAAGAAGGCGAGTGAAAATAATAAGGTAAGAAAAGAAATTTTTTGGAAAGTAGCTTGGGGGCTTTTTGTTTCAAACATTAATATGAATTTAGGGTGTAAAGGTAGTTGCTTATGATAAATTTTGTGGCGCATTTGCCAATTAATTGCGGTTTTTAAATGTATAGTTTTTGGTTTGTTTAAAAAGCTTCAAATATCTAATAAATGTATTATACAATAACTAATAAAGCAAGCGGATCAATACTAATTTCAATAATCGCATTGTCAGTCAAAAGTGCTTCCCCATCGAGATGTAAAGGCTCCTTTTCTTTATAATTAATAGTGATTGATTTAATAGATTGTATATTTACTTTATTTGATTGGTGAATTTTTTTACTAAAAAGTTGCATCACCAACAATCCTGCGTTTAAAAAATGAATGGGTGTAATTTTTACCATCTCTAAATAGGCATCTTGCAAATCTGAAAACGGTGAAATATAGGCATTGTTTCCAAATTGGCTAGCATTTGCAAAGGTGAGTGAATACACTTTCTGCATTGGGCCATGATTGATGCTAATTTCAATTGGTTTATACATTGTTAAAGCGTGCAAAGTGGCTTTGACATAATTGAAAAAACCTCGTTGACTACTTTTTGCAAAAAGCTGTGCCACTTTCGCATCAAATCCAATACCAGCAGTACAAAAAAACATTTTATTATTAAGTAAGCCAACATCAATTCCTATTTCATGACCATTTATTGTTTTGTCAAGTGCAGCTTCAAATTGTAGTGGAATATTTAAGTGTCTCGCCAAACCATTTCCGGAGCCAATAGGAATAATTCCTAAGGGGATGGTTGTTTCAGTTAAAACAGATGCCACTTCATTCACGGTGCCATCACCACCTACTGCTATAATTCTGCTTGCGTTTTCTTCAATCGCTTTTTTCGTAAAATAGGTCGCCTCCATAGGCTTGGTGGTTTCCCATACTTTGCTATTTGGAACTGCGTATAATTTTTTTAAAATATTCGCCTTACGCGCTGCGATATTAATGCCTGCGTTGGGATTATATATAAAATGTAACATTTACTGTAAAATTATTTAATATAATGGATAATTACCTCATTAATTGAAATAATTAAGCTGTTTTTAGTCATAAATGAGGTAAGTCATTTGATTTCCTTTATCGTAAAAATTACTACCTTAGTGCATTGAAAAAGTGATAACTATAATAACATTCACATTTTTAATAACACCAAAAGGAAGTGCAACTTTATATAATTAGGTCATCATCCTTTTTTAGAATGTCCGTATATTATCCTGATTAAGGTGTCCATTTTTAACCAAGCATTTATTTATGCGGATTTTTTTTATTTTCTTTTTTATAATAAATAATTTTCACCTATTTGCGCAAATTGATACGACAAAAAAGGCATTGCCTGATGTCGTTGTTTTTGCTAATAAATTTCCTACACTTTCGAAAAATATTGTACAAAAAGTTGACTTTATTAGCGATAAAAATGCAATTAATCAGCAATCCAATACTGGAGACATTTTATCTCAATCGGGACAAGTGTTTGTTCAAAAAAGTCAATCAGGTGGTGGAAGTCCTGTGATTCGTGGCTTTGAGGCCAGTCGGGTATTATTAATGGTGGATGGGGTACGATTAAATAATGCCATTTTCAGAGGAGGGCATTTGCAAAATATCATAACTATTGACAATATGATATTAGATAGGGTGGAAGTGATTTATGGACCTTCCTCCACTTTGTATGGCAGTGATGCCTTAGGTGGCGTTGTTAATATGTTTACAAAAAAACCAATTTTAACAACCACTACCAATTGGAAAAAAAATGCGAATTTGATCCAGCGGTATGCTTCAGGGCAAAATGAAAATAGAACACATTTGGATATTAATATTGCCAATAACAAATGGGCCTATTTAACCTCTTTTACTTATGGAAGATTCGGGGATATGCGTCAGGGCGCTAATAGATCTTCGGCGTATCCTGAATTTGGGAAACGCTCTTTTTATGTGGTCCGAGAAGCGGGTGTTGATGTGGTTAAAGTGAATGAGGATGTGAATGTTCAAAAATTAAGTGGCTATCAACAAACTGATTTATTGCAAAAAGTATTATACAAGCCTAATGAAAATGCTGAACACTTATTGAATATTCAAATTTCAAATTCATCGAATATAAATAGGTATGATCGTTTGACGGAAACAAGCAAAGGATTACCTGTTTATTCAGAATGGTATTATGGACCCCAAATTCGAAATTTATTTTCCTATAAATATACTGCTATAAAGTTGCCCGGTTATTTTAGTGACTTAATGGTGACCAGTAGTTTTCAGGACATTGAAGAAAGTAGAATTTCTCGCAAGTATAATACTACCTCAAAAGATTTTCGTTTTGAACGTGTTAATGTATTGGGGGTGAATGCTGATTTATTACATAAACAATCCAATGGAGAAATTCATTTAGGCGCTGAATCCTACACCAATTTTGTGCGATCAACTGCCGAACGTTTAAATATTACTACCAGTGCGTTGAGTAGGATTACAACTAGGTATAGTGATGGCCCTACCAAAATGAGTTATAATGCCTTGTATTTACAACAAACAAAGCAATTAGATGCGCATTGGGTGATAAATGATGGCATACGATTCAACTTAGTACAATTAGATGCAAGCTTTGTTGATACTAGCTTAATGCACTTTCCATTTACTAAAGCAATACAAAACAATATCGCAGTGACTGGAAATTTGGGGATTGCTTATAATGGGGAAAATGGGTATCGTGCTACCGCTGGCTTAAGTAGCGGATTTAGAGCCCCCAATATAGATGATTTAACCAAAGTATTTGATACGAGGACAGGCTATGTGGTCGTGCCTAATAAGGACTTAAAACCAGAGTATACCTACAACGCTGAAATTAATATATCGCATACTGGAAATAGTGCAAGTTGGGGGGCAAGTATTTTTTATACTTGGTTTAATAATGCCATTGTTGTAAGTAAATATAATTGGAATGGCCAGGATAATATTATGTACCAAAATGTTTTAAGTGCGGTATACGCCCCGCAAAACCAGGCAAGTGCTAAATTGTATGGATTTAATTTAAATGGAAAATTAAAATTATTTTATAATACCCTATTGCAAGGTACTTATACCTATACCAAGGGAACTTATAACAATGGGACTTCGTCAATGCCATTGGATCATATTCCGCCTGCATATGGACGGGTTGGTTTAAAAAAGGGGGATGATAAATTTAATGTAGAAGGATTTGTATTATTTAATGGCTGGAAGCGTATACGTGATTACAATTTAAATGGGGAGGATAATGAAATATATGCCACACAAGAGGGGATGCCTAGTTGGATGACAGTCAATTTTTCAAGCTATTATACCCCCAACAAAAAATTAAGCTTGGGTGTGCAAATTGAAAATATAGCTGATAAAAATTACCGGTATTTTGCAAGTGGGATTTCTGCAATGGGCCGAAATTTCATTGTAAGTTGTAGGCTGTCATTTTAACTGATTCCCGATTTTATACAAAGAGGGGGCCGGAATCCGGCCCCCTTTGTATTTGTAATAACATTTGATTGTTTTTTCTATTTATTTAGTTAAATTTAAAAGTAATTGAAACGAGTGCGAATTTATAATGTGTTGCAAATTCGTGTAAGATTAATTTTCAATAACAATTAACAAATAAAATATTTCTATGAAACAAGGCCTTTTTTTGACAATGTTTTTAATGTGTATACTTAATGTTAGCAATAGTTATGCACAAACAACTAAGCGTCCTAATATCTTAGTCATTTTTTCAGATGATCATACGAATCAATCTATTAGTGCCTATGGAAGTAAGTTGATGCAAACGCCGAACATAGATAAAATAGCCAAAGAAGGCGCTATTTTCAAACATACTTTTGTAACCAATTCTATATGTGCACCCAGTAGGGCAGTACTTTTAACAGGAAAATACAGTCATATTAATGGTTTAATCGACAATCGCCCTAATCGTAATTTTGATGGTAGTCAGGTGCAGGTTCAAAAACTATTGGGCCAAGCCAATTACCAAACTGCGTGGATTGGTAAATGGCATTTACAAACCTTGCCTGTAGGTTTTGATTATTGGAAAGTTTTGCCTGATCAAGGCAATTACTTTCAACCCGATTTCGTGGAAATGACCAAGGATACGGTGAGATACAATGGGTATGTTACCAACTTAATCAGTGATTTTTCATTGGGCTGGTTGGATAAGCGCGATACAACCAAGCCTTTCTTTTTAGTGGTGGGTGAAAAAGCAACGCATCGTAATTGGATGCCAGCAGTAGAAGATTTAGGTGCTTATGATGCACAACAATTTCCTATGCCTGATAACTTTTTTGATACCTATGAAGGTCGAACAGCAGCGCTTGAACAAGATATGACAGTCAACAAAACGATGACTATTGGGGATGATTTAAAGATGAATATTAATTATGACAAACCAGGGATGTTTGGGCGTTTAACACCCGCTGAAAAAGTAGCCTACAAAACTTATTATGGAAAAATTGCATTGGAATATGAGAAAGTAAAATCAGACTCCATCGCATTAATCAAATGGAAATACCAACGCTATTTAAAAGATTATTTAGCTACGGCTAAATCCTTGGATCGTAATATTGGCCGCATATTAGCCTATTTGGAGCAATCAGGCTTGGCGGAAAATACCGTGGTCATGTATGCGTCGGATCAGGGATTTTATATGGGAGAACATGGCTGGTTTGATAAACGATTTATGTATGAGGAAAGTTTAAAAACACCCTTAGTTTTAAAATATCCCAAACATATAAAGCCTGGAACCGAAGTAAATGATATCGTAGTGAATATTGATTTTGCACCTACCTTTTTAGATATTGCTGGAGTTAAAGCGCCTGTTGAAATGCAAGGGAAAAGCTTTTTGCCACTCGTGACAAAATCGGGTAAGGTTGAAAATTGGCGAACTGCTATGTTTTACCATTATTATGAGTACCCACAACCGCATAGAGTGCCTCCTCATTTTGGTATTCGAACCATGCGATATAAGTTGATTCGATTTTACGGACCAAGGAATGAGTGGGAGCTGTATGATTTAAAAACGGATCCTACGGAAATGCATAATCTTATTCATGATCAAAAACAAGCAAATACAATCCTGGATTTAAAAAAGCAGTTACGTTCTTTAATCATTGAATACAAGGATACCGAAGCCTTGCAAATTTTGAATAGTAATTAATTATTTTTTAAGTGCCCCCACATTGCTGGAAAATATCTTTACGGCAATGGCTAAAAGGATGACGCCAAAAAACTTACGTACAGCGAGTAGGCCGCCGGGTCCTAACATACGCTCAATAAAGTTGAGTGATTTTAGAACAGCAAAAACGATGACTAGGTTGACTAGTATGCCTAGTGCGATATAGTATTCTTCGAAGTTTGCTTTTAAGGACATGATAGTAGTCAGTGTGCCACTTCCTGCAATAATGGGGAATGCAATGGGAACGACTGCCCCTGAATGTGCATTTTTATCGCCTTTAAAAATTTCATGACCCAATACCATTTCAAGCCCTAATAAAAATATGACGATAGATCCGCCCACCGCAAATGACTTTACATCTAAACCTAAAATTTGCAAAAAGGGTTTTCCTAAAAATAAAAATAGAATCATGAGTGCACCAGATATTAGTGTCACTCTAAGGGATTTTATGGCGCCCGACTTTTCCTTCATGGCAATTAGTAAAGGAATGGATCCCACAATATCTATCACCGCAAAAAGGGTGAATATGACAGTAAGTAATTGGTCAAAATGAAAGTCCATAAAAAAGCTTTGTATGAAGATACAAAGCTTTTTTAAATTGAACAGTTATGTATATGTTATTTCAATCTCAGACCTAGCATGAGCATGCGCCCCATTGCATTGTATCCATTGATTTCCTGAAATACCGTGTTTCCTAAGTTTTGTCCATCAGCGTACAATAATAGATGCTTGTTGAGCTTGTATTGAATATGCGCATTGAGTAAGGTGTAGCTTTTTAAGCTAACATCCGCTGCTGCATAGCCACCCACATCGTATCGTTTGCCAATATATCTTGCTGCCATGCTAAAATTTAATTTAGGGGATACTTCATAAGCCCATTGAATACCAGCGGTATTTTTTGGACGTTTTAATAAGTAGTTATACGTTATAGTATCGGTAGTGGTCACTCTGTTTTGATTTGTTTCTTGCCCATTCATTAAAGTATAGTTAGCAGAGAAATTATTTTTTGCATTGGCTTTCCAATTGAGTTCTAGTTCTAAGCCATTTACCTTTTGTTGGATATAATTGAAAAAATTATAATCAATATAATTATAGTCTATCCCGTTATCAATGGTTCTATTGTAATAAACGGCTCTAAAAAATAAAGGGGTGGTTTTGTATTCCATGCCAATTTCTGTATTGAAAGATTGCTCTGGTTTCAATGCGTCATTATAACTTAATTGGTAAAGTGAAGGCGCTTTGTATCCAGTGGAAGCACTCGCCATGAATCGAATATTTGCATTTAATTTATAAGAAGGACTAATCGTAAAAGTTTGGTTGGACCCGTAACGATCATGCTTATTGCTTCTTCCCCCTAATTCTAGTAGCCACTTATTGGAAGCGTCATTGATTAACAAAGAGGTATACAAGGCAGTTTGGTATTGAAAAGTATCTTTAAAATTATCATTATAAGGGCCCCATTTACTTATAGATACATAAGTTTGATGGTAGGATCCGTATCTAAAATCAACGCCGGTAATCCATTGCATATTTTTTGAAATAGCTTTTGAGAAAAAGGCATCCGCAAAATGAGATTTTCCTGCGTATTGATTGTCTTCAAAAATGGTATAAGTTTTATCAAGACTATCGTTTTTATATTGACGATCCTGTGTGCTTAATTGATATTGCAATTGAAAAATAGTTTTTTCTTTTTTGTATTTTAATACAAAACCCGTCAACTTGGTGGCATTATTGAATTTTTCGTCTTTGTCATCTTTAAAAGCGCCATAATCAATATCGGCATTGTAACTTGTTTGTTGCGTGGAAGCTTTTAAATTCCAATTTTGGTTAAAAGCATAATTGATATTGGCAAACCAATTATTATTGCGAAAGCCGTCATTATCAAAATTATTTTTCCCAGTCAAATCTGTGGCAGAAGAAAATCCTTTGGCAGATTCATTACCAAATCCAATAACATAATTCAATTTTCCAATGCTGCTACTATGTTGCGCATTTATTTTTCTTGTCCCATAACTGCCTGTGCTAATATCCCCGGAGAAGTTGGGAACAGATTTATTTTTGGTGATAATGTTAATCACACCGCCAATCGCATCTGAACCATACAGGGTACTTTGTGCACCTTTTAAAATTTCAATGCGCTCAATCAAATTCAAGGGGACTAAGTTTAAATCAAACTCATTGCTGATCATAGAAGGGTCACCT
>DOMR01000035.1:11222-12275 GCA_003509845.1 Chitinophagaceae bacterium
GGCATGCCATTAATTAAAATTAAGGTACGACCACTAGAAGCGCCGCGCATGTAAATACTTGGCACCGTTCCTGCATTACTTAAACTACCTGGCAAATACAAGCCAGCTTGTTCATTTAAAATTTGCGCAATGCTTCTTCCTGCATTCGCTTGAAGTGCAGCTGCATTGATTACAGTAACCACTTTGCCTGTAGCATTTTGCTTTTGTTCTACTTTGTTCGCAGTAACAATCACTTCATCCAATGAAATAACGGTGTCGGAAATTTTTTTAATTTCTTCTTTTTGCCCAAAGGCGAGGGTGGTGGCGATAAGGCACACCGAGAGCGTGATAAATTTTTTGCTCATTGTTTTGTTTTTTGTTGTTAACAATGAGCTTCCTGGAGAAAGAGAACCATAATTAATGGCAGTGCAATTGGCAAAACATAAGATTCCTTTTTAAAGTTATCTAATGTAATGCAAGGGCATATCCATTTTTTACAATCCCTGCTTTTTACCCGAAAGCTGTTGATGTATTCATTAGGCAGGTCTTCTGGCTTGTTCTTTTTAATGCATCCTTCCCAAATTGCTTCAGTGGATATATTGCATGGATTGCTTTTGGCAATGAACTCACAGCTACGGGAATAGCCCCCGATTTTAACGGGATTCCCTTTTAATCATTTGCATGAACCTAATTCTGAATCAAATGTAGTATTTATATATCCCTATATGTTTTTAATTACTAACGGCTTGTTGAAAACTTGTCCATTTTTATTATATTTAGCTTTCATTGATTACCTATGAAGCAAAAACAGTCCATTAATTTTTTCAGTTTAACCATGATTGTGGTGAGCTTAGTGATTGGAATGGGAATATTTAAAACTCCCGCAACCATTGCAGCAAAATCGGGCACGCCGCTTATTTTTTTTAGCGCATGGTTGATTGGTGGCTTGATTGCTTTGTTTGGTGCTTTAACTTATGCTGAAATTGGACAACGACTGCCAGTGATGGGTGGTTATTATAAAGTATTTGCGCATTGTTATCATCCGGGCGTTGGATTTACCATCAACGTTTTAAT
>DOMR01000035.1:12359-16989 GCA_003509845.1 Chitinophagaceae bacterium
GATTTATTATTTGGTCAACCTTCAGGTACGCTTTTTAATATTATAGTGGCTTCGGTATCCGTTGGGCTTTTTTATATTGTCAATTTGCTGGGATTAAAAACAAGCAGTCGCACACAGAACATTTTAACGGTGGTGAAAATTTCTTTAATCGTTTTATTAATTTCTTCCTTATTTAAAGGTGTCACGGTTCCGCCACATGGTATTAATGAAGGAAAAATTTATACCTATGATGGTACTAATGGTGCGTTATTATTATTGGTAAGTTTGGTTTCCGTTTTCTTTACTTACGGAGGCTATCAACAAACCATCAATTTTGGATCTGAAGTTGCATCAGGAAAAATTATGCAAAAGGGTATTGTAGTGGGTATTCTTGTCGTGTTATTTTTATATCTCACTATTAATTATACTTATATTAAAGTAATTGGTTTTGACCAAATGAAAAATGCGAATGCGATTGGATCCTTATTATTTGAGGCCTGGTTTGGTAAATTAGGTGCCAAGGTTTTTGATTTCGCGATGGTGCTAAGCGTGTTGGCCTATGTGAATGTGATTTTAATGAGTAATCCTCGTGTTATGTTTGCAATGAGTGAGGATAAAGTATTACCTGCCCTATTTCAAAAAAAGCATCCCAAAACGGAAGCCTTGGTTCCTGGGTTAACCTTTTTTGCTTTAACCACCATCTTGGTCACATTTTTTGGCAAAGGGGTGGATGATGTATTGAGTTTTAGCATTTTCTTGGATTGCTTGGGCATGAGTACCTCAGCAGCAACCCTTTTAATTTTAAGGCGTAAAAATCAGGGAGATGGATCGGTAACAGGGTATTTGAAAAGATGGACCCCTATTTTTTGTGTGATTTTTGTATGTGCATATGCGTTTGTTGCGGTGGCGGTCGTTATAGATAAACCCTATTCTGCACTAACGGCTATTGCCTTGGTTGGGCTTGTTTCAATCATATACAGGCTATTTTATTATAAAAAGGCCGCTTAAAAGTAGTTTTTTATAAATTTCATTCCCTTTTTAACCGAAGGCTGCATTTTGTTAGCCTTTCATCGTTCATTATTGCTGTTCAGCAGACGGCTTTTCCGCCTGTCTAAAAATATGGAAACTAGGCGGCATTAGTTTACTTTTGTATTCTCAAAAGAAGTTCAAAACACAATTAAGTCGATGAAATACATTTTTTCTTTTTTAATCCTAGGAATTGGCATCAATTTACAAGCGCAAAACGGCACGCCTTGGGATTTAAAAACATGCGTTGAATATGCCATTCAGCATAATATTTCCATTCAGCAAGCCGATGTGCAAGCAAGATTGGCAAAATTACAAGCACAATTAGCGAATTCAAATCGATTACCAACAATTAATGGATCAACAGGCGCGGGATTAAGATTAGGGCGTTCCATTGACCCTACCACCAACGGCTTCTCTAACACCCAATTTTTATTCAATAATTTTGGACTAAATGGGGGTGTTCAAATTTTCAATGCGGGCAAACTTAGGAATAATGCAGAAGCCACTAATTTTAGTTGGTTGGCGAGTGAAACAGATAAGCAAACTATTTCGAATGATATTTCAATGAATGTAGCCACTTTTTATTTACAAGTATTATCGGCGATTGAGCAATCTGAAATTACTAAAATACAAATTCAACAAACGCTTGAACAATTGAATGCGACTAAAAAAAGAGTGGAAGTGGGCGTACTCCCTGAAATTAACTTGTTGGAGTTGGAAACGCAATTAGCGAATGATAGTAGTAATTATATTGGGGCTATCTCTAATGTAATTCAAACCAAATTAAGTTTAAAAGCATTATTGAATTTAGACGCAAGTGCTGAATTTGATGTTTTAGTTCAGCCTGTTGAAAAAATTAAAATTCAACCGTTTACTGATTTACAACCAGATTATGTTTTTACCATTGCTGAACAAAATTTGCCAAATGTAAAAGCGGCAGGATTGCGCGTACAAGCAGCTTCAAAATCAGTGGCTGCAGCGAAGGCTAATTTTTATCCAACCTTAAGTTTTGGTTATGGCTTATCCTCTAATTTCTCTAATCAATTTAAATACACGTCGGGCTTTGATATTACAGGGGTGAGTGCAATTACACCTGCAAGTCCTTTTGTTACTTTGAACAATAGCAAATACTTTGTTCAAAGCCCTACCTATACAGCCACTACTGCCAACAGAAACTGGGGTAATATTTGGAATGGCTGGGGTAACCAAGTAAATAGCAACTTTGGTCAAAGTTTAAGTTTTCAATTGTCCATACCCATCTTTAATGGTGGTCAATCCAAAATATCCTACCAACAAGCTAAATTAAATTATAGGTCAACTGAATTGCAGCAGGAAAACATCCAACGTAAGTTAAAGCAGGATATTTATGCGGCATACACCAATGCGATTGTAGCATTGAATAAATTGAATGCGAATCAGAAAGCAGTTAGCTCAGCAGAAAAAGCATATCAATTTGCGACCAAAAGATATGAGCTTGGCTTATTAGGCACGATTGAATTATTGAATAACCAAAATAACTTTTTAAGAGCGAAGGTTAATTTTAAATCTGCACAATATGAGTATGTGTTTAGAATTAAATTATTAGAATTTTACAAAGGCGTTTCCTTAGAGTTATAAACAAAACAGATAAATTAAAAAATTACAGAAGTAAAATATATAAAAATGAACAAGAAAATTATTTGGATAGGCGTAGGTTTTGTTATTGTGATTGGCTTACTTATCGGCTTAAAAAAAGCAGGCGTGATCGGTAAGGAGGAAGGTATTGCTGTAACTGTTGAAGCAGTTCAATTACGTACTATTACTGAGTCCGTAAATGCAAGTGGTAAGGTGTATCCTGAAATTGAAGTAAAAGTTAGCCCAGATATTTCTGGTGAAATTGTTAACCTTTTTGTAGAAGAAGGTGATCGCGTTACCAAAGGGCAGGTGCTAGCAAAAATTTACGCTGATATTTATTCTTCTCAACGTGATCAGGTAACTGCAAGTGTAAATCAAGTAAAGGCGCAATACGAGAATGTAAAAGCGGGTTTAAGCGGTTTGAAAACCGTGTATGAAAATACAAAAGCTACGAATGATCGTTATAAAAAATTATTTGCTGATAAAATTGTTTCTAGAGCAGAATATGAGCAAACAGAGCAAGCGTTTAGATCAGCGGAATCAAGTTATAATTCAGCAAAGGAATCCATCAAAAGTGGTGAAGCGCAAATTCAAGGCGTGAGAGCGCAATTAGCAAGGGCTGAAAAGGATTTAGCACGAACCATCATTACTTGTCCGATGGATGGTATTGTTAGTTTGATGAATGTAAAAAAAGGGGAAAGAGTCGTAGGAACAGCGCAAATGACTGGTACTGAAATGATGCGTGTTGCAGATATGAAAAGTATCGAAGTTAGAGTGGATGTAGGGGAGAATGATATTACCAAGGTTAAATTGGGCGATACGGCATTGGTGGAAGTAGATGCTTACAATAATAGAAAATTCAAAGGAATTGTTTATAAAATTGCAAATCCAGTGACTTCGATTTCAGGGGCATCTAGTTCGGCAGAAGTTGCTAACTACAAAGTGCATATTAGATTAATCCCAGAAGAGTATGCTGATTTAGCTAAGGATAATAATATTTTTCCTTTCCGTCCAGGCATGACTGCAAGTGCTGACATACAAACCAAGTCAAAAAGAAATGTAGTAACAGTGCCTTTAAATGCCGTAACTACAAGAGATGCGAAAGGCGAAGGGAAAAGTACGGAAGTAACTAAATCATCTGCAAACGCAAGTACCGAAAAAGCACCCACTACCATTGATGAAGACGTGAGTGAAGTTGTATTTGTATTACAAAAGGACAATAAAGTGAAAATGGTGAAAGTTAAAACGGATATTCAGGATTTAAATTTCATTGAAGTATCAGGGGTAAAAGTAGGAGATAAGATCATCACTGGACCTTATAGCACAGTAAGTAAATCATTAAAGGATGGTAGTTTGGTAAATGTAGTAACCAAAGAAAAATTATTTGAAGAGAAGAAGTAATCTTATTTAGTTGAAAACTAGCTGGATACGGGGCGCATTTAAAAAATGCGCCCCTTTTTTATTGAGTTTCGTATGTTTGCAAAAATGAGCAACATGCAAATTGGTATAATTGGAAGTGGAAGTTGGGCAACCGCTATTGCAAAAATTATCACAGATAATGGGCATGAAATCAATTGGTGGGTTAGGCAATCGGATAATATCGCCTACTTTAAAAAGCGCCACCACAATCCCCATTACCTTAGAAATGCATTTTTTGATACCACTAAGATTAATTTTTCGGATGATATCGCTGAAGTGGTCAAACAATCCACCGTCATCATTATGGCAGTCCCCTCTATTCATATCGAATCCGTTTTGCAAGCAGTGCCTTCGGATTTGTTGAAAGATAAAAAAGTGGTCTCCGCAATTAAAGGGGTGATGCCTAATTACAATATTTTATTACACGAATTTTTGGCGCAAAAGTTTGATTTCCCAGTAAGCCAATATTTTACATTATTGGGACCTAGCCATGCCGAAGAAGTAGCAGCAGAGCAGTTGTCCTACTTAACATTTTCAGGCGTAGATGAATTAATGACTAAGGAAATTGCATCGTATTTTAAATCTGATT
>DOMR01000035.1:17059-17331 GCA_003509845.1 Chitinophagaceae bacterium
ATTTATGCATTAGGTGCTGGTATTGCACATGGCTTGGAATACGGAGATAATTTTTTGAGTGTATATATTGCGAACTGTGCGAACGAAATGAAAGTATTGTTAAGTGCAATTAAGCAAAATGAAAAATCGGGAGGAACGCCAGCGAATTATGCAGCCTCCGTTTATTTAGGCGACTTATTAGTTACCTGCTATTCATTGCATAGCCGAAATAGGACATTTGGAAATATGATTGGCAAGGGGTATTCAGTTAAATCGGCCGAGTTGGAATTGAA
>DOMR01000009.1 GCA_003509845.1 Chitinophagaceae bacterium
GCACCTGCTTGAACCAGCGCTTTGTAATCTGTTCCAGGGCCAAATAATTTTTTTAAAAAAGAGAACATATTAATTGTTATTTAAAATACTTAATAAATTATAAATACCACCGCCATTGTATGTTTCGGATACGCCGTTTTGTTGTAAAATACTTGTAGAAACGCCACTTCTTCCGCCGCTTAAGCAATACACTAATATTGGCTTAGGTAAGCTTGCAATATTTTTTAAATTACTTTCGATTGTGTCTAGTGGAATATTGATGGCACCTGGCACATGCTCTGTCTCAAATTCCATTATGCTACGTACATCTAGTAAAGTACCTTGCTTTTGCTTGATTGTTTCAATTACATTTTGCATATTTGATTGTTTTATCTAATGCAAAATTCAATTAATATTTACTATTAAATTGTGATATTTATCACACCACCCAAATAATTGTTCAAAAATAGGGATGTAAATATTTTTCAAACGTGTCAGTTTTGCTTCTTGATCCAATCAAAGGCATTTCGATTCATTTTAATCCAGCCATTGTGCTCCATTTTTTTCAATAAACGACTAATTACTTCACGAGATGTATTTAGATCATTAGCGATTTCTTGGTGGGTCAGTTTTACGGTCACCCCAAATTGATCAACCTGTTTTTTTATATAAAATTCTAAGCGTTCGTCCATATTTTTAAAAGCCACTTCATGAATGGTTTTTAGCAATTCTTCATACCTACTTCGATATGTTTTAATAACAAAGTAATGCCAGCTTTTAAACTCATTCAGCCACTTTTCCATATAGGTAACGGGGATCGCTAAAAACTTGATATCTGTAATTGCCTTTGCTAAAACCTGGCTTTGCTCATGATGGTAATTGCAAACTAAGGTAACAGCACATGCCTCTCCAGGGTTTAAATGGTACATAAAGTATTCTCCGCCATCCTCATCCTCCTGATATAGCTTTATAGTGCCTTCCACCACCAACATCGCTGATTTGATATTTTGTCCCTTTTTCAATAATATTTCACCGGCATAAGCCTCTTTTAATTCTGCATGTTCCAATACAGCTTCGTATAATCCGGTCTCCCAATCAGGGAATAAATGTTTTAATTGTTCAATTGATAGCATTTTGAATAAATTCTTTATTGAAGATACGATTTTAGTAAGAAATTTAAACAACGGTGAGCCATGCTGTGTAATAAATGTCACATTTATGCTTAAAAAGGTAACTTAAATTTGTATAAATATTTATTATGCAAAAATTATTAAGCAAATTGGATTTAATCTTAGTTTTTAGGTTGATAATGACCGCGATTGTGGGTATGGTAGGTTACCAAAATTCAGACAATGTAGCGATGCTATTTGCCTTATTTTTCGCGATTTATTCCATAGTTGGCGCTAAATATAAAATTGGTTGCGGTTATAATAATTGTGGGTACACGCCTAGTCGCGTTCCTAAAAATAAATCTGAAGAAATAGATTTTACCGAGATAAAGTAGCATTAAAAAAATTATTATGGCAACTACAGAAACTTTTGGCTCAATTATAAACGGTGATACACCCGTACTTGTTGATTTTTTTGCAGAATGGTGTGGCCCCTGTAAAATGATGCCACCGATATTACAACAAGTGCATGCACAATTAGATGATAAAGTGCGCATTATTAAAATTGATGTTGATCGGAACCAACAATTGGCTTCAGAATTGAATGTGTCAAGTGTCCCAACAATAGCATTATTCCATAAAGGTGAAATAAAGTGGCGCCAACCTGGCGTTCAACCGGCCAATGTTTTAGTTGAAATCATTAAAAAGCACTCCCCTTGAATTAGTTGACCTTCTGTGTTGCGATGAATGTAAAAATAGTAGTGATTAAATTTAAACAATTTAATTTATTAATATTCCCTTCATACAATTATGATTTTTAATCCTAATTTTTGATTATTTTTAATGACAAATAGATCATTATGTCAGAAAATAACAATTCAGGTACTTCCCGTAGGAATTTTATTAAAAATATATCCTTTGCCTCTGCATTTTTAATCACTGGTAGAGTTACTCCGTTAAGTGCCAATGATGTTATTGGTTTGAGAAGTATAGTTAAACTTCGTTTTGCAGTGGCATCTGATGTGCATTATGGTCAGCCTAATACACTATTTGAGCAAATGACGGAAACAGTGATTAATCAAATAAATTTATTTCATCAACAAAGCCCTGTAGATTTTTGTGTAGTGAATGGCGATTTAATTCATAATGAAAAATCCTTTTTACCATTGGTGAAGGAAAAATTTGATTTATTAAAAATGCCTTATTATGTAACGAGAGGCAATCATGATATGGTATCACCCGAATATTGGAACAGTGTTTGGGGCACGCCTTTAAATCATGATGTTGTTGTAAAAGGCAATGGAATTTTACTGGGAGACACTTCCAATGAAAAAGGCGTTTATTTATCTCCGGATTTATCTTGGTTGAGCAAAACCTTGGAAACCCATAAGGACAAGAATCAAGTATTTATCTTTTTACATATACCACAAGCAAAGTGGACAAAGAATGGCATAAGTACACCTGAAGTATTTGATATCATCAAAAAATATCCAAATGTAAAAGCGGTTTTCCATGGTCATGAGCATGATCAAGATGGCTTTAAAATGGTCGAAAAAGTGCCCTATATTTTTGATGCCCATGTAGGTGGTAATTGGGGAACCCCTTATAAAGGATTTAGAGTAGTGGAATTATTGAAGGACAATTCAATGATTACCTACATGATGAATCCTACGGATAAATTGAATGCGCTTAGTTTTTAATCATTCTAATATATAGCTGCTCCACTTTAGTCCGTGCCCAAGGGGTTTTGCGTAAAAAAGTTAAACTTGATTTGATGCTGGGGTTGCTATTAAAGCAATTAATAGGAATATGCTGACCTAAATCCTCCCAACCAAAATAGTTCACGAGCTCCGTTACAATAAATTCAAGTGTTTTACCATGTAAAGGATCATTAGAAGTTTGTTCCATATGCAATATTAAGTAATTTGCTCTAAGGAACATGTAATTTGCTATTATGACATCACACCGATATTTTATACTTAACAAACCAATGAATATGGTATCGCAGTTTGTGAGCAGTCATGCAGTTAATTTATTAACCAACCTTGAATTTAAATTTCCTCCTGAAACCCACGCAATTGGCAGGTTAGATCAAAATTCTGAAGGATTATTATTACTTACCACCAACAAAAAAATCACACGTCTTTTATTTCAAGGCCTAGTGCCTCATACAAGAACTTATTTGGTACAAGTAAAAAATACGGTAAGCGCTGAAACCGTCCTAAAGTTGGCTAATGGCATTGCGATAAGTGCTCCTAATGGCACCCAATTTATCACTACCCCTTGTTTGGTAAAATTAGTCAACAAGCCCACTAATTTATTTGAAGTAGGGAAGCCTTTACACGAAAATGTTAAAACAAGCTGGTTGCAAATCACTTTAACCGAAGGCAAGTTTCATCAGGTTCGAAAAATGGTAGCCGCTGTAAATCATAAGTGTATTCGCCTCATTCGAACTGAAATTGAAAATATTCGTATTGGGAACATGCAGCCTGGGGAAGTCATTGAAATGGATGAGCCTACCTTTTTTTCATTGCTAAAATTATAAATATTTTATTTGTATATTTAAGTGTGTAGAATGGTATTGCGCTTTTTTTGTTTCTATTCAACTTAATAATATGAAAAAATTATTTAGGATATACATTACAATTGCTTTTGTATTTTGTTTTAGCACTGTTTTTTCACAGCGTATTAATTACGGGAAAGTGGATAGCATAATAAGCAACCTGGTTTCCAATAATAAATTTAGTGGGGTAGTGCTTATAGCAGAAGATGGCGAAGTGAAATATAATAAAGCAGTAGGATATATTGATTATGCCAATCAAAAGACTTTAAATAAAAACAGCATCTTTGAATTAGCCTCAGTCAGTAAGCAGTTTACTGCCATGACCATGATGATGGTTAAAGAAAAAGGATTATTAAATTACGATGACTTGGTTGAAAAGTACATCAACATTCCTTACAAGGGAATTACCATACGTCAGTTGCTTACACATACTAGCGGACTTCCCGATTACCAAGCAATGATGGATGCTTATTGGGATAAATCAAAAGTGGCCGGCAATGATGATATTATTAACTATTTAAATAAATATGCACCATCCAAATTATTTGAACCGGGTGAAAAATATTTATATAGTAATACGGGCTATGTACTATTAGCCAGCATCGTTGAAAAAGTAAGCGGTAGGGATTTTATTGAATTTTGCAATACTGAAATATTCAATAAGTTAAAAATGAATCATACTGCCATTCGTAGTTTAGCTGAAAAGGCAGCCATTAAAAATTTTGCTTTAGGACATGTGTATGTTCCAGAAAAGAGCGCCTATATAAGAGCTGATTCATTTCCTTCATCAAATTATACCATTTGGTTAGGGAATAGAAAAGGACCAGGAAGGATAAGCTCAACCGTAACTGATCTTTTAAAATGGGATCAGGCCCTATATTCCAACATTTTAATCAATCAAACTACCCTGACAGAAGCCTTTACGCCCATGCATTTAAATAATGGGACTATTTCCAATTATGGGTTTGGGTGGGATTTAAGGCTTGGTGAAAATATTGTATGGCACAATGGTGATAACCCAGGTTATAAAACCATCATTATCAGGTTTTTAAAAACAAATAAAACATTAATCATTCTCTGCAATAATGCAACGGATGCGTTTGAACACTTAACTGCCGAATTGAAAAATTGCATTCAAGCTCCTTTCGTTCGATAACTACATGATGAATATCATTACCCATTAAAGTATGTTTTTACTTATCGTTGTTAAAATATAGGTATATTAGTATAAGCGTCTGGCGGGAATTAATTTTTTCCTGATACTGATTTCTAATTACGAATAAGTTAAACAAGTATTTTATGCCAACAATCAAAGATTTATTACGTAGCAAAAACAGGAAACTCATCACTGTATCTAGTTCGTCAAGTATTTTCGATGCTTTAAAAATAATGGCAGAAGCTAATATTGGGTGTTTAATTGTATTAGATGGTGATCACTATGTAGGTATGTTTACTGAAAGGGATTACGCCCGTAAAATAGTTTTAGAAGGCCGGTCCTCCGATTCAACCACCGTGAATGAGATTATGGTATCAGATATACCTATGTTAAATAGTGACGATACCATTGAAGTATGCAGTAAAATAATGACTGAAAAAACTTTGCGTTATTTGCCGGTTTTTGAAAATAGTCAATTGGTTAACCTGATTAGTCAAAGTGATATCATTAAATATACCATTGACACCCAAAAGTCGCTAATAGCCCATTTGCAGGACTATATGAATTTGAAATAGAATGATGTTATTGTGTTATTTGGCTAGAATGCCTTCTAAGCTGACAAGAAGATTAGCTTAGTCATGTATAACCATATCATATAAATGATGGATTAGCCCATCCGCTAGTCCAATTTTCGGTACATGGATTTCAGAAATATTACTCCATTTGCATATCGCATTATAAATAGTCAATGCCGGTACAATTACCTCAGCCCGATCTTCTTTAATCGTGTATTTTTTCATTCTTTCATCTATAGCGAGCGGCTCCATTTCCTTATAAATATCTTTCAAAGTTTCATATGAAATTGATTTGCCTGCTTTTGCTCCGCTAATTGAAAATAGTTTATTGATATTGCCTCCCGACCCAATTCCAATGATATTTTCGTATTTTTTTGAAAGGTCCTTTAATGTTTCCTTCATTTCATCCCAAGTTTCGTCCTTGACCTTTTTTGTAAGAATACGAACAGTGCCAATATTAAATGATTTTTGCAGTATTATATTGGATTTATGATATAAAGTAAGTTCGGTACTTCCACCACCCACATCAATGTATAAGTAACTCTTATCGTTATCTAATAATTCCGCAATATGGTTTTCGTAAATTATTTCTGCTTCTAATTCACCAGTGATTACCTCAATTTCAATACTGGTTTCGGATTTAATTTCTTTTATTATTTCTTTGGCATTTTCAGCATCACGCATGGCGCTTGTTGCACAAGCCATATAGTGATCAACTTCGTAAACCTTCATTAAGTTGTTAAATGCCTTAATGGTATTAATCAGCATCTTCTTTTTTTGTCCACCAATAAATCCTTTTTCAAAAACGTCAAATCCTAATCGAACTGGAATTCTTAAAAGGTTCAATTTATTAAATTCAGTATTTTTTCCTTTTTTAACTACTTCACATATAAGTAATCTAACCGCGTTACTACCAATATCTATTGCTGCAAGTGTCAAAGTCTTTATTTTTTACCAATTAAGTAGTTGTAAGTAGCTACCTGCGATTTGCAATGTTTTTTACCAACGGAAGATACATAATTATTGCCTAAATTTTCATCCAAAATCCTAGCTTTTTGATTGTCTTTCAATTGGATATTGATAATTTCGACTAATTCTTTTTTTAATTTTATATCTAAAATAGGTGCAGCAACTTCAATCCGATGATCTAAGTTACGAACCATCCAGTCGGCGCTTGAAATATATACTTTTTCATTTCCCTTATTATGAAAAATCATCACTCTAGCATGTTCTAAATATTGGTCTACAATACTTATGGCATTTAATTTATTTTT
Organism: Chitinophagaceae bacterium; assembly: GCA_003509845.1. Lineage (GTDB taxonomy): Bacteria > Bacteroidota > Bacteroidia > Chitinophagales > Chitinophagaceae > Sediminibacterium. The sequence continues at coordinate 6,657 of DOMR01000009.1, forward strand.
TAATTTTTCACTTCCTTTTTTCAATGTTAATATTCCTCGAATTATTAAATGTACTTCCACACCGGCTTTAGTTGCTTTGTATAAATGATCTAAGAGTATTTGATCACTGATTGAATTTGATTTGATAATTATTTTTGCAATCCTTCCTTGTTTCGCATGCTTTATTTCATTTTCAATGAGCTGTATAATTGAATTACGCATATTGATGGGGGAAATGAGCAGGTTTTTGGTTTTGCCAATGGGCTTATCTCCCAACTGCCATGTTTCTAGGTAGGTGAAAACCTTGTTTACTTCCATTAATAAGGGTCTGGAAGCGGTCAATAAACAATGATCTGCATAAATTTTAGCTGTTTTTTCATTTAAATTTCCAGTGCTAATAAAGCCGTATTGTATTCTTTTTAAGCCTTCTCTTTTTTGAATAATACATATTTTAGCATGCACTTTTACATTCGGGATACCCACTAAAACCTTTACACCTTCTTCTTCCATTAATGTTTTCCATTCCAAATTTGCTTCTTCGTCAAATCTTGCTTTTAATTCTAAAAACACGGTAACTTTTTTTCCATTACGCGCTGCATTGATTAAGGCGTTGATTACTTTTGAATTACTAGCCAAGCGGTAGGCGGTTATTTTGATGGATTCTACAGCATCGTCCATGGCTGCCTCCCTTAACATATCTATGACTGGATCGTAGCTGTGGTAGGGGAAGTGCAATAAAACATCCTTTTGTAATATCACTTCTGAAACCTGATATTTATTTCTAAAGGAAGGATGGATAAAGGGTTTAGGTCGTTCAGCTTTTTCTACGAGTACATCTGGAAAATCCATAAAATGTCTAAAATTATGAATATGCCCGCCTGGTATGATACTGCTTTTTCGAGTTAAATGTAGCTTTTGAATTAAAAAATCGAGTAGTTCAGCATTCATCTCTTTGTCGTATACAAAACGCACAGGTTTTCCTTTTCGTCTGTTTTTAATTCCTTTTGAAATTTTATCAACAAAGTTTAAGCCCACTTCTTGGTCTAAATCAATTTCAGCATCCTTCGTTATTTTAAATACATGCGCTTCAAATTTATTAAACTTGAAATGTGAAAATATAATCGGTAAATTATATTTTACTATATCTTCTAATAATATTATGGATTTTGTAGCACCTGTTGATGGTAAAATAACGAATCTGCCTATGGATTTAGAGGGAATTTCAATTAATGAAAACTTTTCATGATAAGCATCCATCTTATTTTTCATCACAATGGCTAAATACAAACTCTTATCTCTTAAATAGGGAAGCTCTGGTAAATTTTCGATCATTAAAGGAATAATATATGGACGCACTACATTATCAAAATAGTCTCTAACAAATTCCTTTTGTACAGCATTTAATTTTCGCTCATTAATAATTAATACTTTTCGTTTAATTAATTCTTTATTAATGTTCCCCCATATACGCGCAAATTCACTTTGTTGTTTTAAAACAACTCTTTGAATATCATCTAATATGGTTTGTGGTGATTCAAGGATATCAATGTTGGTACTTTTCTTTTTATCAACAAATTCAACCATTCTTTTTAAGGTAGCCACCCGTACCCTAAAAAATTCGTCTAAATTATTTGAAAAAATACCTAAAAAGCGGATTCTATCCTTTAAGGTTACACTTGGATCATTGGCTTCCTGTAAAACCCTTGCGTTAAAGCTTAGCCAGCTAATATCTCTAGGTATAAACTCATGCTTCATATGGTATACAAATTTGTAATGCGAATTTAGTTAATTCAAGATTAAGTAATATTCTGTTCACTATTTCTTAATACTATGGTAACATGTGGGAAACATTAAAGTTACAGTGTATATCGTTATTTACATAAAATACAACCCATGGACAAGCGACCAATGGAAATATGTATCGTAAGTGACCTGCATTTAGGCACATTTGGATGTCAAGCTAAGGAGCTTCTTAATTATTTAAAAAGTATAAAACCTAAAACTTTGATTTTGAATGGGGACATTATTGACATTTGGCAGTTTAACAAGCGTTATTTTCCAAAGACTCATATGGCGGTGATCAAACAAATATTTAGTATGGCGAGTAAGGATACAAAAGTGATATATATCACCGGTAATCATGATGAAGCTTTACGGAAATATGCCGACTTTGAGATGGGTAATATTCAATTGACAGACAAAATTGTTTTTGAAATCAATGGAGAAAAGAATTGGGTTTTTCATGGTGATGTTTTTGATCGAACAACTAAGGGAAGCGCTAAGCTATTAGCAAAACTAGGTGGATATGGCTATGATTTATTAATTCTTATTAATAGTCTTTTAAACTGGAGTTTAAAAATAATGGGTAAGGAGAAAATGAGTTTAAGTAAGAGTGTTAAGAACGGGGTAAAAAAAGCGGTATCCTGGATCAATAATTTTGAACAAACTGCAGCTGAATTGGCCATTGAAAATAATTACCAATATGTTATTTGTGGCCATATTCATCAGCCACAACATCGCGTCGTAACCACTGATAAAGGATCCGTTACTTATTTAAATAGTGGTGATTGGATTGAAAATTTAACATCATTAGAATATTTCGATAATGCTTGGCGCTTATACCAATATGATCCCAAACAATTTGAAGAAACAAATAAAAAAAGTAAAATCATACAACTACAGGAGGAATTAAGTGTGATTACGCAGGAAGTTGCCTTTCAGGTATCTATGTAAAGTTGATCCTATGAAAATATTTTACGCAATTCAAGGGACGGGAAATGGTCATTTAAGTAGGGCTGAACAATTGTATCCTTACTTACAGAAATACGGGGAGGTGGACTTTTTTTTAAGCGGATCAAATTCTCAATTAAACACACGTATTCCAATTAAGTATAAAAGTCAGGGACTTAGTTTGCATTACAAACATACCGGTGGTTTGGACTATACCAATATCGCAAAATCTATTTCTTTTAAATTATACAAAGATGCCAAGGCTTTGCCTATTGATAATTATGACCTAATCATCAATGATTTTGAATTTATTACTTCGCTCGCTTGTGGTATTAAACGAAAAAAAAGTATTCAATTTGGTCACCAAGCAAGTTTTCAGAGTAAATTGACACCAAGGGCAAAATCAATCAATCCGATCGGGAAACTGGTTTTAGAAAACTTTGTTAGAAGTTCCTCTTTTCTAGGACTTCATTTTGAATCCTATGATGACCATATATATAACCCAATCATTAAGGATGAAATTGTAAGTGCAAATAAAGTGAATGATGGACATATTTCTGTGTATTTACCACAATATACGATTGCGTATATTACTCCCTTTTTACATGTACAATCACTGTTTCATTTTGAGGTATTTACAAAGGAAGTAACGGAGGTGACACATTCAAAAAACATTACTTTTTACCCAATTAGTGGTGCTACATTTACCAATAGCTTAATAAGCTGCCATGCTATTATTACTGCTGGTGGTTTTGAAACACCTGCGGAAGCAATGTATTTGAATAAAAAGCTATTAAGTATTCCTATCTTAAATCATTTTGAACAAGAATGTAATGCGGCTGCGATGAAAAAAATGGGGGTAACGGTATTAAAAAAATTAGACCAACATTTTGCAGAACATTTTAACAATTGGATCAATCAAGATAATTCCGTAAAAATTTCCTTAACTCATTCTACTAAGGATATTGTGGAGGTATTAATGAATAATTCATTAGCAAAAACGCAAAAAACCTGCCCTCAAATAACTACTTAAGAAAACTATTTCAAATCATTCACACCAACATTATGTATTTAATTCAAGATCAAAAAAAAGAAACCATCGCTTATATCGAAAACATGATGATTTTAGATACCAACCATGAGCATGTCATTGGTATTTTAATTGGAGATTGTTTTTTTGGTCATAATAAAAAAGTGGTAGGAAAGATCATCAATCAAACCGTGTATTTATTAAACGGAGAAATTGTAGGTAAGGTAGAATTAAATCAAGCATATAAAAATGCGAACATTAAAAAAAGCCTAATGGTGGAAGCCTGGGATTTTTTAATGAATATCAATGAGCATACTGGTTCATGGATTGAAATAACTAAGAAATGGAGTAAAACCCCATTGCTAAGTCATTTAAACTAATTATGCAATTAGTTTACCCTACTGCCGTAAATTATTCTTTCAATAATACCACCAAGCTCTCCATGTGAATTTGGATTATGTTGCGTCATGATTAGTACGACCATTTTATCCTTTGGATCAGCCCAATAACTAGTGCCATAATAGCCTCCCCAGGAAAAGGAACCCTTGTTTCTAAAATTTAAATTGGCTGATTTTTCAGAAGTAATTCCAAAGCCCAAACTAAAATCATCCTGCCCATTAAATTTAAAATCCAACTGCGGGCTTGTCATAATTTCAGCAGTTCTTGGTGCAATAATTTGTTTGCCATTGTACTTGCCACCATTCAAAATCATTTGTAAGAATATTGCATAGTCATACGCGGTGGAAGATAAACCTGCGCCACCTGAGAAATAGGTTTTAGGGATGATTGGATAATTTGGATTGATATCTCTAAAGGTGGGCGACCATTCAATAATTTTATTGGAATCATCTTCCATATAAACTGTCGGCATTCTTTCCGCTTTTGACATAGGAACATTGAAATAAGTATCCTTCATCCCTAATGGATCAAAAATATTTTTTTGACAATAAGCTTCCAAGGATAAACCACTCACCACTTCAACAATACAGCCAAGCAGATCACTATTCAATCCATAAGTAAATTTTTCACCTGGCTGATGTTTCAAAGGTAAAGTTCCAAGTATTTTCATTCTATCTAATAAACTCGCATTAAAATCACCTAATCCTGAAGGAATGCCTGCCTTGGTATAAATAGCATTCATTTTAGGGGTACCAATAGCTGTATAATCAATCCCAGAGGTATGCGTTAATAAATCACGAATGGTTAATTCTCTTTTTGCAGGAATGGTGGTGTAGCTACTGTCCTTTGTATTAAAATCTTTTAAAACTGTGGGATTTTTAAAGCTGGAAATGATAGTTGAAACATTTTGGTCAAGACTAAGTTTACCTTGTTCATATAATTGCATAATCGCTAAGCTAGTAATGGCTTTGGTTTGACTCATGATGCGATAAATTGCATTGGTCGGCATTACTTTTTTACTCGCCTCATTAGCGTATCCGAAACCTTTGTGGTAAACCACTTGGTTATCTTTTACCACTATGACTGTTGAACCGATTAACCATCGATTACTTACATATTTATTAACTAGTGTATCAATTTGTGCAAGCTTAGTATAATCAAACTTATTGCTTTTCACAGTTTCAAATGAAAGCACTTGGCTATTGCCTTTAATTGTAATTGCAATAGCAAATACCATAATACTACCTACGATTAGTAGTTGATTTATTTTTAAAGAGGCATTTTTCATATTCTTTCGAGTTTTTATTTTACTATTTTATTTTGCTGGGAACCAAGTTCCAAATTTAGTTAAATCTACATTTCCACCGGATAAAATGATACCTACCTTTTTCCCTTTAAATAAATTTGCATTGCGCATGGCCGCAGCCAACGGAACTACACAACTTGGCTCAACAATTATTTTCATTCTTTCATACACCAACCGAAGTGCATTTATGATTTCATTTTCGGAAACCAATAATATATCAGAAATATGTTCTTTTATAATTCCTAAGGTTTGTTCACTTAATGTAGTGAGTAATCCGTCAGCGATAGTTTCAATAAATGGCGCTTTTTCAACCTTACCTGATTGTAAACTTAAAACTGCATCTGCTGCTCCTTCTGGTTCTCCGCCATATACTTTCAAACCCGGTTTAAAATAAAATGCGCCTAAGCAGGTACCTGATAACAAACCACCGCCACCCACTGGAGTTATTACAACGTCTAATTCGGGCACTTCTTCCAATAATTCTTTAACACAAGTTGCTTGTCCGGTAATTACGCGATAGTCATCATAAGGATGAATAAATTCCGCACCCGTTTCTGCTACTACTTTATTTAAAGCGTCCTCTCTTGCGGCCTGATTTGCTTCACATATTATTACAGTAGCACCGTAACCTTTTACGGCATCCACTTTTACCTGCGGGGAGGATTTAGGCATAACGATGTATGCTTTGATACCCAATGTTTTTGCAGCATATGCCAAGGCTTGCGCGTGATTGCCTGAAGAATGAGTTGCAATTCCATTTTTTAATTGTTCGGCACTTAACGTGAGCGTCGCATTCATGCCACCTCTTATTTTAAATGCGCCAATTTTTTGAAAGTTTTCACACTTAAAATAAAACTGAATGCCAGTCATTTGGTTAATACTCTGGTTGGTCATTACGGGCGTGCGATGTATATAGGGCTTTATGCGTTCATGTGCACTTAAGATATCTTCTTTAGATATTTTCATTTTGCGCTCTAATTTATTTGCTTTCAAAAAGCTAATTTAATATATAAAATGGTTTGTTTCCCTGTATGAATTTAATGAATTATTCATCAATTTGCTGATCAATATAAACCAAATAACATTTTCGATTTTATTAATTCTATAAGATGATTTATATTTATTAACCATTGTAAAAAAATAACTATGTCAACGACTGCTTTAACGCCACAACAAATTGCATCCTTTCATAAAGATGGCTATGTGATTGTTAAAAACTTTTTAGAACCAAAAGCTGTTGAAAAGCTTTACGGTACTGCAATAGGGGACAATGCGATGGAAAACAATGCCATTAATGTAACGGATCAAACTGGGAAAAATTCAAAACTGTCATTGTGGTTTACACCAGGCAATGATGTTTTTGGTTTTTTAACTCGTAGTGAAAGATTAGTGAATAGCGTAGCTGCATTATTAGATAGCGATGCACCTGTTTGTCATTACCATTCCAAGTTGATGCAAAAGGAGCCAAAAGTAGGCGGTGCTTGGGAATGGCACCAAGATTATGGCTACTGGTACAAAAATCAATTCATGTTCCCGGACCAATTAATCAGTGTCATGGTAGCTTTGACACCAGCGAATAAACAAAATGGCTGTTTACAAGTGATTAAGGGGTCGCATAAATTAGGCCGTATTAATCATGGTTTTGCGGGCGAACAAGTGGGTGCCGATATGGTCATGGTAAATAATGCACTTAAAACAATGGATTTGGTATATGTTGAGATAGAACCAGGGGATGCTTTGTTCTTTCATAGTAATATTTTACATCGCTCCGAAGCCAACTTATCAGATCACCCAAGATGGTCCATCATTTCTTGCTATGCATCTCAATCCAATTTGGCGTATAATGAGAATTCAACTTCTTGGAAAACGCCTATCGAACTGGTGCCCGATAATGCCATAACTGATTGGGAATCAAGTAGTTTATCCGATGCCGACTTCTTAAAAAAGGAGAATGATCCCGCATTAAAAGAGACGGGTTGGGAAAAATAAATCCTTTTTAGGTTGGGGTAAACACCTTTTTAAGGCAGTAAAAAAGATTGTCATAATGCTGTCATATATCTTACTTAAAATGTCATATTAGTTCCCTAATACTATTATTTATTTCTTATTTTTAGAGATAACAATCTCCCCCAAATATTGGGGTCAATAAGTTTAATTTTTATGTATTTATTAGGTATAGATATAGGCACTTCATCCATCAAGGTGTCGGTCGTAGAAGCAAGTACAAGTCAATGTATCGCATCCGCACAATTTCCTGAAACCGAATCAGCAATTACCTCCCTTGAAAAAGGGTGGGCCGAGCAGTCGCCTGAAATGTGGTGGGCGCATATTCAACAAGCCATTTTAAAATTAAACAACACCAAAAAATTTGCACCTGCTGATATTAGCGCGATTGGAATATCCTATCAAATGCATGGATTGGTTTTGGTTGATCAAAATAAGCAAGTGCTTAGGGATAGTATTATTTGGTGTGATAGTAGGTCGGTAAGTATTGGTGATACTGCCTTTGATGCCATTGGCCCTGAAAAGTGTTTAAGCCATTTGTTAAACTCACCTGGAAATTTTACCGCATCAAAATTAGCTTGGGTGAAACAAAATGAACCTGCTATTTATGATAAAATCGCGCATGTGATGCTGCCTGGTGATTTTGTTTCAATGAAATTTACGGGTCATATCACTACGAGTATCTCCTCTTTATCAGAAGGCATATTTTGGGATTTCAAGAACAATGAATTGTCAAAAGATATTTTGAATTATTATGGATTTGATCAATCAGTATTGCCAAATATTCAACCTGTATTTAGTAATCATGGTGAATTACTTCCTGAAGTTGCTACTAAATTAAATTTGAAACCAGGTATCCCAATTACTTATAAAGCAGGCGATCAACCCAACAATGCTTTATCCTTAAATGTTTTGGAACCGGGTGAAGTTGCAGCAACAGCAGGCACTTCGGGGGTGATTTATGGGGTTACAGATAAAATTACCTATGATCCAGAATCAAGGGTGAATACTTTTGCGCATGTGAATCACACTGATCAATTAAACAGATTGGGTGTATTACTTTGTATTAATGGCACCGGTATTTTAAATAGTTGGGTGAAAAAAATGGTGGGTGCTGGTGATGATTATCCGCAAATGAATCAAGCGGCTAGTCGCATTCAACCCGGAAGCGATGGCTTACAAATTATGCCTTTTGGTAATGGGGCCGAGCGTATTTTTAATAATAAAATGATTGGCGCACAATTTGTAAATATTGATTTCAATAAACATAGTGAAGCACATATTTTTAGAGCAGCACAGGAAGGCATTGCTTTTACTTTTAGATACGGCCTTGATATTATGCGTGAAAATGGCATGAATCCAAGTATTATTCGTGCAGGGTTTTCAAATATGTTTTTAAGTGATGTATTTACAGACGCTTTTGTAAATGCGACCAATGTGCCAGTGGCATTATACCATACGGATGGCAGTGTAGGTGCAGCGATTGGTGCAGGAATAGGTTCCGGTACGTATAAAAATGCCACCGAAGCGTTTAGTAATTTTAAACCTATTAAAGTAGTAGAGCCATCCAACGCAAAAGGTTTTAATGAATTATATTTGGATTGGCACAAATCATTAGAAAAGTATTTATAAACAAAGAATAAATTAGTTAATTTTTTAAAAATCAAGTTATGTCAGTTGTATTAGGTGAAAAAGAATTTTTCAAAGGAATTGAAAAAGTAAAATTTGAAGGGCAAGGAAGTGATAACCCTTTAGCATATCGTTGGTATGATGAATCCAAAGTGGTGGCAGGTAAACCAATGAAAGAATGGTTGCGATTCGCAGTTGCTTATTGGCATAGCTTTGTTGGCAATGGTGCTGATCCTTTTGGTGAACCCACATTAATATATCCATGGAATACTAATGCAGATGCAGTTGGGCGTGCAAAGGATAAAGCGGATGCCGCTTTTGAATTTATTACCAAATTAGGTTTGCCCTATTATTGTTTTCATGATGTGGATGTGGTTGATTTTACCAATGATGTTCATGACAATGAAAAAAGATTAACTGCATTAACTGCTTATCTTAAACAAAAGCAAGAAGCGAGTGGTGTGAAACTATTGTGGGGTACTGCGAACGTGTTTAGCAATAAGCGTTATATGAATGGTGCATCCACCAATCCTGATTTTCATGTTTTAACACATGCGGCTACACAAGTAAAAGGGGCATTAGATGCAACTATAGCTTTGGGTGGCGAGAACTATGTATTCTGGGGTGGTCGTGAAGGATATATGTCCTTGTTAAACACCAACATGAAAAGAGAAAAAGAACATTTGGCGAAATTTTTACATACAGCAAAAGATTATGCACGTAAAAATGGTTTCAAGGGTACTTTCTTTATCGAGCCAAAACCATGTGAGCCAACTAAGCATCAATATGATTATGATTCAGAAACCGTAATTGGTTTTTTAAGACAATATGATTTACTGAATGATTTTAAATTAAATATTGAAGTGAACCATGCTACATTGGCGGGTCATACGTTCCAACATGAATTACAAGTTGCAGCAGATGCAGGCATGTTAGGTAGTATGGATGCGAATCGCGGTGATTATCAAAATGGATGGGATACCGATCAGTTCCCTACCAATATTAATGAGTTGGTTGAATCCATGTTGATCATTGTTGAAGCAGGTGGCTTCCAAGGTGGTGGAATTAATTTTGATGCAAAACGCAGAAGAAATTCAACGGATGCTGCTGATTTATTCCATGCACATATTGGTGGTATTGATACTTTTGCGCGTGCATTAATTACGGCAGATGCCATTTTACAAAAATCAGAATACAAAAAAATCCGTGCAAATAGATATGCTTCTTTTGATTCAGGCAAGGGTAAGGAATTTGAGCAAGGAAAATTAAGCTTGGAAGATTTACGCAACTTTGCTATTGAAAATGGAGAACCAGCATCCATCAGCGGACAGCAAGAATTAATAGAGAATATCATTAATAGGTATATTTAGGCAATGCAAACAGCCGATAAAAAACTGGGTTTATGGACTAGTACTTCTTTAGTAGTAGGCAATATGATAGGTGCGGGTGTTTTTTTAATGCCCGCTACATTAGCTAGTTTTGGTAGCATTAGTTTACTAGGTTGGGTTTGTTCGGCCATTGGCGCTTTTTTACTTTCAAAAGTATTTGCGCATTTAAGTTGGTTATTACCAGCGGCCAATGGAGGTCCTTATGCTTATTCTCAAAAAGGCCTCGGTGATTTTGCCGGCTTTTTAGTTGCATGGGGTTATTTGGTTTCGGTATGGTGTACCAATGCAGCTATAACGGTCTCTTTTATTAGTGCATTAAGTACTTTCATACCAGCATTAGCAACTAATGCAACACTAGCCATCATCACAGGTTTAGCAACTATTTGGTTTTTAACTTGGGTAAATTCCTTGGGTATATTTACATCTGGCGTAGTACAATTAATTTCGACCATTTTAAAAATCGTACCCATTATATTAATTGGCGTTGTGGGTTTATTTTATATTCAATGGGAAAATTTCTTGCCCTTTAATACCAGTGGTACAAGTAATATTGCAGCAATAACAGCTACAACCACTTTAACTTTTTTTGCTTTTTTAGGAATTGAATGTGCTACTATTCCATCGGGAAGTGTAACTAATTCGGCTGCTACTGTGGCTAAGGCTACTACACTCGGAACGTTGATTGCCACTGTGGTATACATTTTAAGTACAGTGAGTATTATGGGTATGATTCCTGCCGCGCAATTAAAAACAAGTGTAACGCCGTTTGCAGATGCTGCTGTATTAATATGGGGTCATGGTGCAGCCTATTGGGTAAGTGCAGGGGTTGCTATTGCGGCTTTTGGGGCCCTGAATGGCTATATATTAATTCAAGGGCAATTGCCATTTGCGATTGCTAAGGACAAATTATTTCCCACCGTTTTTATGCAACTTAATTCAAAAGGGATACCAGTTTTAGGCGTGGTCATTTCAAGTGTATTTGTTTCGGTGTTAATGTGTATGAATTATACCAAAGGCTTGGTTGACCAATTTAAATTTTTAATGCTAATGACTACTTCTACTATTTTAATACCTTATATTTTTTGTACAGCCGCTTATTTGATTCTGCGTTTTAAATTACCTTTTCAATCAAGTAAATATTTAGCGCTAGCTATTTTATTGGCTACCCTTACTTTTATTTTTTGTTTGTGGTTGATGATAGGTTTAGGACAAGAATCTGTTTTCTGGGGTTTTTTCCTAACAATGTCATCAGTGCCCATCTATGTTTTTGCTGTTTGGAAGAGAGAAAAATCGGAAAGTAATTCAACTTTTCCCAAACCATAATATTTTTTACATGAGTCATTTAGCGCAATCAGAATTTGGAAAATTAAAAACCGTATTTATAAAAAAAGCAAGTGCTGCATTTATAAATAGGGAACATATACAACAGCATTGGGAATCATTAAATTATTTAGGCAAACCTGATATGACGCAAGTCCTTGTTGAATATGATGCGTTTGAAAATATTTTAAAAGAGCATGGTGCTGAAATTTTATATTTTCCGGAAGATGCTTTTGTGAATATGGATTCCATTTATTGTAGAGATGCTGCTATTGCAACTAGTCATGGTATGATTATTTGTAATATGGGAAAGGAAGGACGTAAAAATGAACCAGCTGCACAAGCGCGCGCTTATGCAGAACAAGGCATACCTGTTTTAGGTACCATCATTGCGCCAGGAACTGTTGAGGGTGGCGATGTGGCATGGTTAGATGCAACTACACTAGCAGTTGGTAATACTTATCGTACGAATGAAGCGGGTATTCAACAACTCAAAGAATTATTAAATCCAATAGGGGTGAAAGTGATTACTGCGGATATGCCCCATTATAAAGGGCCATCGGATGTATTTCATTTAATGTCGGTGTTAAGTCCAGTGGATAATAATCTAGCAGTGGTGTATTCTCCATTAATGCCTATTGCATTTCGAAATTTATTAATTGCGCGCGGTTTTGAATTAGTGGAAGTGCCTGATCAGGAATTTGACAGTATGGGTTGTAATGTATTGGCATTAGCGCCAAGGGTTTGCTTGATGGTCAAGGGAAATCCTATTACAAAAGCTCGTCTCGAAGCGGCCGGCTGTAAAGTAATTGAATATGAAGGTGCAGAAATTAGCGTTAAAGGCGGCGGTGGTCCTACTTGTTTAACGCGTCCTGTAATGAGGTCATAATTTCGCAATTTTCTTAAAATAGTTATACGCAATATATTTCGCTCCTGTTTTATATTTAGCACTATATATTCCATTGGGGCCTGAGGTAAAATAAGCAGCTATACTTGCAAGGCCAACATATATACCTGCTTTCATTCCGAATAATTCTAATCCCAACGCTATAGACGCAAAAACACAATTGGTAGCACCGCTAAAAACAGCAACAAAGCCCATACCTGCTAAGAGCGCCATGGGTAAAGGGATAAACCAGATTAATATATTACCTAAAGTGGCCCCAATAAAAAATAATGGCGTCACCTCACCTCCTTTAAAACCCGCGCTTAAAGTGAAACTGGTTAAAATTAATTTGATGGCGAAGTCAAATTGACCTGCATTATTTATAAATGCATCTTGGATAGATGGAATACCCAATCCAATGAACTTTGTACTATTAAATACAACAATAAATAATGCAATAATAATCCCGCCAATAAAAGGGCGCAAGGGGGTAAAATTTATTTTGTTAAAAACATTTTCAAATAATTTACCAGTGGTAGTAAATGCAAGTGCAGTTAATCCAAAAATGATACCAGCAAAAATTGCCCAAGCCAAAGTAGTTAGGGAGATTTCGGGTATAATAGGGATACTATAAATAGTATGTTTTACTTGCCAAGCCAAGCAGGAATAATGTGCGATATAGGCAACGAATAAACTTGCTGCTAACTGATTTTTCTTTGTGTTGGTAATACTTAAAATTTCTATTGCAAAAAAGGCGCCAGCCAAAGGTGTACCAAACACAGCGGCAAACCCACTACTAATACCAATGATTAATATCGTTTTTCGATCTGCTGTATTTAACTTAAATATCCCAGTAAACTGATCTGCTATTGCACCGCCCATTTGAACAGCAGTTCCTTCCCTGCCTGCCGATCCACCAGCTATATGGGTTAGCAGCGTACTCAAAAAAACCATCGGCGCCATTTTAAATGGTATCGGTTTTGGGGTTTCCCCATTCTCTAAAGAATGGTGCGTTTCAATGATTAAGTTATTTCCTTTATTCGCTGATTCTCCATAGTAATAATACACTAGTCCAATCACCAAACCTGCAATAGGTAAAAAATATACGACCCAAATATGTTTCTCACGAAACAGGGTAACATCATCTAAGGTTTGTAAAAAAAATGCGGTAGCCGTCCCTACGATAACACCAATGAGTAAATAGATGGCGAGCCATTTTAGCCAACTTGTGATTGTGGTATTAATTTTATTTAAGGACATCTCTGATTAATATTTTTAGCAATCGGAATTGCATTTCCACAACCAAAACAACCCTAGTCAATTTTGGCATTCTTCTTCTTGTTGATCATATAAATGGCAATAATGACCCAAATCACATTCACGAACATGGAAGGGTAGGCATGGTGATAATAAGTATTCACTACAAAAAAAATACCGCCTATAATATTCGCTAAAACATAGGTTTTACTTGAGGCAGACAATTTGCCAGTAATATTTAAGGCATAGGAGCCTACAATTAATACAGAGGCAATCCAGCCCAAAATTTCAATAAGTAGTTCATTGGTCACCATTGTATAAAAGTACGAAAAAATTACACCTAAAAGCTAAACAATCTGACCACATTGTTTTATACAAGTAGTTCAGTATTAATAAATTTTCAATATATTTGTCTTTACCATGAAAAGGCAAGCAATTTCTTTATTTTTTTTATTAATCATTTCATTCCAGGTGGCACCAATTAAAAGTTTTTTTAATTGGGAGCAAATAGAGTTTGCGCAAGATATTGCAGATGATGATGTAGAAAAAAGTGAGTCTAAATCAAAAAAATTTGAATCTTGTCACTCCTTATTTTTAGAATATAGGCTAGTAGCCGATATTACTAAGGGATTTGTTTTAAAAATAGCCATGGGTCAATTAGCGCAAGGGCATTCTAATGTCACTATTATACCTCCTAATTTTTCATAAGGTTAGGGCGCTTTTATCAAGTCTCCATTTTTTTTAACTAGGCTGTCGGTTTTGTAAATCCGGCACGATTACATTTTACGATCATTAAATATTGTATGAAATCAAATCATATTATTGAATCTAAGGGTTCAGTGCAAGAAATCATAGCGCAACTAAAACATTATTTGCCATCGCAATCTCCTTTAAAGGATTTTGTGCATCATAATTCTTTACATGCGTTTCAAGACAAATCATTTTTCGAGGGCATTTTTAATGCGAGAGATATATTCGGATACAATGTCACGCTTAATATAGCAGAATTCAGAAATCTCTATCAGCTTGGACGTATTAATCATGAGGTGCTTAAAAAAATAATTATTAATTATAAAGGGGCCGATCAGTTAAATGTATGGCTAGATAAGTTATTAAAGGAGCAGTTCAATTTTCAAAAGGACCAACAAGTGGGTAAAATCCGCAGGTTATGGAAAAGCGAATATAAAATTGATTTAGACAATCGAGTACATCCCTTATTATTTAGAATTATTTGTGCTTACTTAGATCAGGGTGTTTCAATTTGGACTTTTCCTAATAATGGGGAAGGTTTTCTTGAGAACCTCCGTTTAGTGGAAGCCAATAGTTTTAGCAGTTTTTTTAAATCAAGTCGCGTTATAACATTGTTTATGGATGACAAGGTTACTACCGAGCACCTTTTATCCTTAATAGTAGGAGATAAAATTCCATATTTTAATTATTTATTTGATCAGCAATTTGCACATAGGGGGTGGTCTGGGATGGTTTCTGCGATTGAAGACAACCCTGGTTCTTTGTTAGATGCTAAAAAAGTACAGTTAAATGATTTTATTCATTTAGAATTATTGCTTGAAATAGATGCACTTGACCAGCAATTTGGTACGAGTTGGCTTCCTTTGAGTGCAGCCTACACTTCGGATAAATATGATTTTTTTGCTATTAATCCTATAGCTATAGAAGATGAAGTATTAATGTTATTTCAAGAAGCCTTTGAGTGGAGTTATTATGATCAAGTGCTATTTTCGTTTAAGTCAAAATATGCTACAACGAAGGACAATGATCCGACTCCTAATTTTCAAGCGGTATTTTGTATTGATGAAAGAGAGTGCTCCCTAAGAAGGCACTTAGAGAAAGTGGCCGCTCCCTGTAGCACTTTTGGCGCCCCAGGTTTCTTTGGCGTTGAATTTTATTTTCAACCACAAAATGGAAAATTTTATGAAAAATTATGCCCAGCACCAGTCACCCCTAAATATTTAATAAAAGAGTTTGACAGCTTACAAAAAAGGCCACACTCCATTTTTTATCATAAAATAGCGGATTCGTTTATTGGTGGTATTATTTTTAGTATGACCGCAGGAATTATTTCCATTTTTGAGCTTATACGAAATTTATTTTTCCCTAAAATGACACCAGCTATTTCAGATGCGTTTTCGCATGTGGAAATAAATTCAACCTTAACCATTGAAAATAAAAGTCCAAATGATATGGAGCAAGGACTTCAAATTGGTTTTACGATAGCGGAGATGACCCAACGTGTGGGAAGCCAACTTAGAAATATGGGTCTTATTGAAAATTTTGCATCTATTATTTATATGGTAGCGCATGGATCAAGTAGTGCAAATAATCCACACCATGGCGCACATGATTGCGGTGCATGTAGTGGAAGGCCGGGATCCGTAAATGCCCGCGTATTTTCGACTATGGCAAATCATAATGAAGTTCGAAAGGCATTGCACGAAAATGGCATTCATATTCCTGAAACAACTTGGTTTGTAGGGGCTTTGCATGATACTGCTGCAGATCAAATTAAATTTTATGATACGGATAAACTTCCAATTGCTTTAAGTGAAAAACATAAATTATTTTCTACTCAATTTGAAACAGCGTTGGACTTAAATGCACATGAAAGATCAAGAAGATTCGCATCAATTAACACGAAGGCAAATTTAAAAGAAGTACGAAAAGAAATTAAAAATAGGTCTGTTTCTCTTTTTGAGCCAAGGCCTGAATTAGGGCATGGATCCAATGCATTATGTATTATTGGAAGAAGAGCCATCACTAAAAATATATTCTTAGATCGTAGGGCTTTTTTAAATTCTTATGATTACACAATAGATCCGACTGGGGATATATTAGCCAAAGTAATTAGCCCTATTGGTCCAGTTTGCGGGGGCATCAACTTAGAATATTATTTTTCTAGAATCGACAATCAAAAATTGGGAGCAGGCACTAAGCTACCCCATAACGTTATGGGGCTCATTGGTGTATCCAATAGTAGTGATGGCGATTTAAGGCCAGGCCTTCCTTTACAAATGATTGAAGTACATGATCCAGTTAGATTATTAGTAGTAGTGGAGCAGGTTCCAGATATAGTTTTAAAAGTAGTAAAATCATCAGAAAACATTTACAATTGGTATTCAAAACAATGGATTCATTTGGTAGTCATTGATCCAATGGATGGTCGTTTGTATCAGTTTAAAAATGATCAGTTTGTACCCTATGAAACCGTTTCCATTCATACTGAAAAGGTGCAAAATTTTCAGCAACTTTTTGAAAATGCCACTGAAATGTCTGCTTTTACTATAGAAAATGCCACCACTGAAAATTTGCCTATTTATTATTTAAACTAAATCCATGGAAAAATATTTACAATTCTTTATTTATATTCCTTTCTTAGGTTATTTAGTAAGCTTGGTAATTAATAAAAAAAGGGAAGCAATTATTGCTAATATTGCAATAGCGACCAGTTTCACACAATTGGTTTTTTTAATTGGCTTTTCGTTTTTCTGGTATACATCTGGTGCAGCCACTTTAGACATTAAACAAGTTACTTTATTAACTACCCCAGAGTTTGATTTTTTTATTGATTTCCTTTTTGATCGAATATCACTGGTTTTTCTTTTAGTGGGAAGTATGCTAACCTTACTAGTGTCCGTGTTTAGTAAATATTATATTCATCGTGAGCCTGGGTTTAAAAGATATTTTAATAATGTTCAATTATTTTTCCTGGGGTACAGTATTGTAGTAGTGTCAGGAAATTTTGAAACTTTATTTTTAGGCTGGGAGATGATTGGTATTACTTCTTTCTTATTAATTTCCTTTTATAGAAATAGGTATTTGCCAGTAAAAAATGCAATGAAAGTTGTTTCCTTGTATCGACTTGGGGATGTGTTTTTAATTTTAGCAATGTGGTTAAGTCATCATTTATGGCATGGTAATATATCATTTTATCAAATCCTTGATGTTGAAAAAACAGCAGTCTTAATTGAAAATCATAAAACATTAGCAATTTTTATTAGCATTTCTATTGTTATTGGCGCAGCCATTAAATCGGCGATGTATCCATTTTCGTCATGGGTGGCTAGGGCCATGGAAGGGCCTTCCAGTTCTAGTGCTATTTTTTACGGCTCTTTGTCCATACATTTAGGCGTTTTTCTTTTATTGAGAACCTTCCCCTTTTGGCAACACTTGATGATTATAAAAATTGTAATCATAACACTAGGTCTATTGACTAGTTTAATTTGTAATTCTATTGCAAAAGCGCAGCCAACAGTAAAAACTCAAATTGCCTACGCCTCCATTACACAAATTGGCATTATTTTTATTGAAATTGCTTTAGGCTTTCACCAACTAGCATTATTTCATTTTGTAGGAAATGCTTTTTTTAGAACCTACCAAATTTTGGTTTCACCTTCGGTTTTAAATTATTTAATACACAATCAATTTTTTACCGGCGTTGTTAAAAATTTAAAACTACCAAGTAAATTGTCCAATACTTTTTATATGCTTTCCATAAAAGAATATAATATGGACATCACGTTGTTTAAATATTTTTGGCTGCCGTTTAAAAAAGCAAGTACAAGGCTTTTAATTTTTAATAACCGATTTTTTTATATTCCAATATCAATTCTTTTTTTATTAGGGATCTATTTAGATATCAACACATTTCAATCACACCCCTTATTGCTAAAAACTTTTGTATATTTATTTTCTTTGATCTCATTAATTTTAATTTTATTATCATTTAATGAGCGTAAATCAAGCATCATTGCTTGGTTAAATGTGGTATATGGGCACCTTTTTATCATGATGAGTATTTCTATCAATAGCCATATTCAATTTAAATATTTATTACTGTACTTAGTAAGCATTTGTTTTTTTGGCGTCTTAGGGTACAAAGCCATTAAAAATTTAGAAAAGGAAACTGATGTAATCACATTAGATCAATACCATGGTAATAGCCAAATGCATCCCAAATTGTCCATCTTGTTTTTAGTAGCTTGCTTGGGGCTTATTGGATTTCCTATCTCCCCTTTATATATAGGCATTGATTTACTATTAACTTATATTGAAAGCGATCAATATCTTATCATGATATCAGTTGCTTTATGTTTGATTTTTATAGAAATCTCATTATTGCGTATTTATACCCGACTATTCTGCGGCATTCCTTCAAATGCTTCAGCGCCTATTTCATTTAAGTCAGCATAAAACCATTTTATATCAATTAACAATTTTAACTTTATAAAAATAACAACATGAATCAATCTAATTCTCCTTTTTCTTTAAAATATCTTAAGGATGATTTGCCGGCAGGCTTAGTTGTTTTTTTAGTGGCCCTACCTTTATGTTTGGGCATTGCTTTAGCATCTGGAGCGCCATTATTCGCTGGGATTATTTCAGGGATCGTTGGTGGAATTTTAGTTGCATTTTTAAGTGGGTCAGCTTTAAGCGTAACAGGACCAGCTGCTGGTTTGACGGTTATTGTTTTAAACGGAATTACGGAATTAGGTAGTTACGAAACATTTTTATTTGCGGTGGTACTTGCAGGGATTATTCAAGTGGTACTTGGTTATTTAAAAGCAGGAGTGATCGGCTATTATTTTCCATCGAGTGTGATTAAAGGAATGTTAGCCGCTATTGGTATTATTTTAATATTAAAACAAGTACCCGTTGCTATTGGATACATGAAGGATTCGGGAGTACAGTACCATATTGGTGCTGTTATTATTGCTGCTACTTCGATAGCTATCATATTAATTTGGGACTTACCTAGTTTGAAGAAATTTGCATTTTTCAAATTTGTACCAGGCGCATTAATAGCCGTAATCATTGGTATACTATTGAATAATGCTTTTATTACCTTTCAACCAGCATGGGTTTTAGATGTTTCGCAATTAGTTAATTTACCAAAAGCGGCTAGTATGAACGATTTTGTTAATCAATTTTCGCTACCAGATTTTACACAGTTTGCAAATTACAAAGTCTACATTTTAGCTGTTACTATTGCCATTATTGCAAGTTTGGAATCATTATTAAGCACTGAAGCTGCAGATAAATTGGATCCATTTAAAAGAATTACTCCCACCAATCAGGAGCTAAAGGCGCAAGGAATAGGGAATATTATTTCTGGTTTAATTGGTGGCTTGCCCATGACTGCAGTAATTGTTCGTACTTCTGCAAATGTTAATGCTGGTGGAAAAACCAAATTATCTGCAATTGTACATGGCCTATTATTATTGGTAAGTGTTGCCTTTTTTGCCGCTTATTTGAATCAAATTCCATTGCCTTGTTTGGCAGCTGTATTACTAGTGGTAGGTTATAAGTTGGCTAAAGTTTCCTTATTTAAAGAGATGTATAAGTTGGGTTGGGAGCAATTTGTACCTTTTATTATCACCATAGTTGCAATACAGTTTAGTGATTTATTAAAAGGGATTTCATTAGGTATGCTGGTAGCCATATTTTATATTTTACGAACAAATTATCGCAGAGATTATAAATTTCATCAAGATCCAAAAGTTGATGGCGGTTTAATAACTATTACGCTAAGTGAACATGTTACTTTTATAAATAAGGGAAGTATTGCAAATAAATTAACGCATGTTGAAAATGATTCTCATGTTATAATTGAAGGTAAAAATGCACATTTCATAGACTTAGATGTATTAGAAATATTGTATGATTTTAAAGAAAATGCAAAGCAAAAAAACATACAAGTTGAATTCAAAAATATTCCAGAAAGAATTAAGGTAAGTGGGCACTAGTTATATGCATGCTCGTAACAAAAGAGGTGCTTTGTTGTAATTAATTACTAAGTAAAAAAATAGTATGAAAAAATCGTATAAAAAATTATTGATTAATAATAAAAAATGGGTTTCTGAACAATTGGAGCTAGATCCAAATTATTTCGAAAATTTAGCGCATGGACAAACACCTGAATATCTCTGGATAGGCTGTTCTGATTCTCGTGTCCCTGCAAATACCATAACAGGCACTGATCCTGGCGAAATGTTTGTACATCGTAATATCGCTAATATGGTTGTTCATAGTGATATGAATATGTTAAGTGTACTTTCCTATGCGGTAGAAGTACTCAAAGTGAAACATATCATTGTGTGTGGTCATTATGGCTGTGGCGGTGTCATTGCAGCCATGGGCAATAAACAAATTGGTCTTATTGACAATTGGCTAAGACATATCAAAGATGTTTATAGATATCATCATAAAGAATTGGATCAAATTAAAGACGAAAAACAAAGGGCAAGGCGTTTTGTAGAAGTGAATGTTATGGAGCAAGTGCATGATTTGGGTAAAACCAGTATTGTTCAAAATGCTTGGAAACATAAACAACCACTTCATATACATGGCTGGGTGTACGATATTAATGATGGCATCATTAAAGACCTAGATGTTACTTTTACATGTACCAAGGATTTGCACAAGGTTTACCACTTAGATTAAATTTATTTTTTATATAAAACAAGGGCGCCCCTATAGATCGGGGCGCCCTTGTTTAGGTGCAGCTAGTCCAGGAAAAATTTTAAAAAATTTATATTGTATTGCTATTCAATATGTTATGATTCTTTCAATTGCCGCAATAGATAGTTAATATTAAGTTCACTTTAAGGTAACATTCCGGTAACATTGAAATGTAATATTTGCTGAATAAATAATTACATCGTGAAAAGGTTATTACTCTTAATTTGTTTCGTAGGATTTGCAATTATATCTCAAGCGCAAAAAGCTAAAATCGCAGGTAAAATTACCAGTGTAAAAAATGAAGCTTTAATTGGAGTTTCGTTAACCTTAAAATCTGATAAAACACAGGTTTCAAAAACAGATATAGAAGGTAGATACAGTTTTACGATAGATGTTGCAAAAGCATATACCTTGGATTTAACTTATGTTGGTTATAAAAACAAGACGGTTAATGATATTAAGGCTACAGTTGTTGGTGAAGAGATTGTTTTAGATGTTTTATTAGAAGAAGCAAATTCTAAATTAGCCGATGTGGTGGTTTCAGCAAACAGATCAGCTAATAAAGGCGCAACTGACAATGCATTGATTGCATTTCAAAAAAATACCAACACAGTTGCTTCCGTTATTTCTGCAGAATCTATTAAAAGAAGTCCAGATCGCAATACTGCTGAAATTTTAAAAAGAACACCAGGTGCTTCTATCCAAGAAGGGAAGTACATCATTGTAAGAGGTTTGGCTGATCGTTATAACCAAGCCATGTTAAATGGTATATTATTAACAAGTACAGAAGCAGATCGCAAAACATTCTCTTTTGATTTGTTTCCTTCTCAAATTATTGACAATATCATTATTAATAAAGCTTTTGTACCTGAATTACCAGGTGAGTGGGCGGGTGGTTTAATTCAAGTAAATACAAAAGATATTCCAACAAAAAATTTCTTTAATGTTCAATTGGGTACAAGTGTAAATAGTTTAATCACTGGAAAAGACTTTTTCAAGGATAAAGGTGGTAAAACAGATTGGTTAGGATTGGATGATGGCACTAGGGCATTACCTAATGGCTATACGACAAAATCGAATTTTGATACATCAAGCCTCGCAGCAAAAACTGCATTAGGAAAAACAATGCCAAACAATTGGGCGCCTATGCTAACTACTGCAAAACCTAATATCAGCGCACAAATGAATGGTGGTTTTGCTGGTACTTTGTGGGGTAAAAAAATCGGAGGTATGTTTGGTGTGAGTTATGCCAATTCATATCGCTTTCAAGACAATACCAATAACCAAAATGGAATTACAGACGAAAAATTTAATCCTATTACTGAATTAAGGGATAGTAAATATTTTCAGGACATAAATATGGGAGCCATTGCTGGATTATCCATATTTCTAAACCCATTAAATAAAATTAGTTACAAGGCGATTGTTAATGTTAAAACTGCAAATGTTTTTAACTCAAGAGTAGGTACTGACTTTTCAAGACAGGATTTGGTTAAAGGAAACGAATTTGTATTTGGTCAAAATACTTTTTTTACCAATCAATTGAATGGGGAACATAGTTTAAGCAAAAATTTAAAGTTCAATTGGTTTGGTGCGTTTAATATTTTAGATGCCTATACACCCGACCAACGAAGAATTATGTATACAAAAGACATTACTGGAACTAATCCATATGTTTTAAATATTTCAAACACTTTATCTCAACAATCAGGTAGCAGAATTTTTCAGACCTTATCTGATTATATATACACAGGTGGCGGTGATTTAACATTAAAAGTAAAACAACAAACAATTAAGGCGGGTTACATGATTCAAATAAAGGATCGTTTGTACGACGCACAATTATTTGCCATCACTATGCCAGTAGATAATCCAGCTTTGAGATTATTACCTGCAGAATCTGCATTTGTTTCTAGTAATTTTGGAAATGGTACTGATAATAAATTTGCTTTCAACTCAATTCAAAATAGAAATTTTAGATACTTAGCGAACACAATTTTAAATGCTGGCTTTTTACAATTTGATAATAAATTATCAGATGGTTTAAGGGTGGTTTGGGGTTTAAGGGTGGAAAATTTTGACCAATTAGTAGGTTCCGTTAAAAAATGGGATCCTAGACATACTTACTCAAAGGTTACGGATTACTTACCTGGTGTAAATGCAACGATTAAATTATCTCAAAAGGCTAATTTAAGAATTACAGGATCGCAAACGGTAATCAGACCAGAATTAAGAGAGCTTTCAGCCCTCAATATTTATGACTTTGAATTAAACGCATCTGTTTCTGGTAATCCGTCCTTAAAAAGAACTAAGATTACAAATACCGATTTAAGGTATGAATTATATCCAGCTGCAGGTGAAATGTTCACTGTTGGTGTTTTTTATAAGAATTTTGAAAATCCAATTGAAAGTATTTTCCAAGAAGGTGCTGGTGGATCTAGTTTATTCTCTTTCCAAAACGTCTCTAAAGCAACTGCTTTTGGTTTTGAGATTGAAGGTAGAAAAAAATTAAATAAGCGTTTTACATTACAAGCAAATGGTTCTTATATTAATTCAAAAATTGATGACGCTGCTTTAAACATTAGTAGATCATTGCAAGGGCAATCACCTTACATCGTTAACACCGGTTTATTATATGATGTGGTTGAAAAAGGATTTAATGCTACCGTATTATTTAACCAAGTAGGTAAGCGTATTTATTTAGTGGGTGATATACAAGCAGGTGCTGGAACGCCAGACGTATATGAAAATCCAAGATCCTTGATTGATTTCCAAGTAAGTAAGAAATTTGCTCAGAATAAAGCTGAAATAAAATTTACGATTTCGGATTTATTGAATCAACGTCAAATTTTTTATCAAAACAACAATTCTAATACTGATTATAATACTACAACAGATGCAATTAGATTGTCAAGAAAATTTGGAACAACCTATGGTGTAACACTTAATTACTCTTTATAATAATAAACAAAATCATAAAATTTTTTTAAATACAAAACAATGAAACAATTATTTTATTTATCCCTAGCTTTTTTAGCCATTACTGGTTGTAGAAAGATTGAAATGGATGGCGAAAAAGAAATCTTCGTAGTAACCAAGGAAGTAACTCCAGTGGGTGTTGTAAGCAACATAATCACTTTGTCTGGAAAAATCACCAAAGACACAACCTTGTATGCTAAAGATGTAAACTACCTTTCTGGACTAGTTTATATCACAAAAGGAGTAACCTTAACAATACAAGAAGGTGCTAAAGTTCAAGGAAAGTCTGGTATAGATGTAGCATCGTTGGTTATTTGCCGTGGTGCTAAATTAATCGCAAAAGGTACTGCTGATAAACCAATCGTTTTTACCTCTGCATCGCAAAATCCACAGTCGGGAGATTGGGGAGGTATTGTTTTATTAGGAACAGCAAAAGTAAACCAAGCTTTAACTTGGAAAGGTGCTGCTGTAACTGGTTTAACTTCAGTGGAGGGTGGTGTAAATGACACGCAAGTAGGATACGGATTGGCTGGATCAGGTGATGCTGATTTCCCTACGGGCAATGATGCAGATAACAGTGGTATTTTACAATATGTGAGAATTGAGTATGCAGGATATGCTTACCAACCAGATAATGAGTTGAACAGTTTAACAATGGCTGGTGTTGGAAGTGGTACCACTATTGATCATATTCAAGTTACCTACGCAAAAGATGATGCTTACGAGTGGTTTGGTGGTACAGTGAACTGTAAATATTTGATTGCTTACAAAACACAGGATGATGATTTTGATACCGACTATGGTTATGCAGGTAATGTTCAATTTGGTATCATATTAAGAGATTCGGCAATTGCGGATATCTCTAAATCAGAAGCCTTTGAATCTGACAACGATGGTAAAGGTTCAACTTTGTCTCCAAAAACAACTGCAGTTTTCTCTAACATCACTGCAATTGGACCAAGAATTGATCCAACATATGGTAAAGGAAATACTTTGTATTTAGCAGGTGCTCAAATCAGAAGAAACTCTGGTATTTCAATCATGAACTCAATCTTTGCAGGATGGCCTACTGCTTTATTAATTGACGCTTCTACTGGAACTGCTGTTGATAAAAACATTAATGATAGTACCATCAGAGTTAGAAACTGTACTTTCGCTGGAAACACAGTGGATGTTAAATATGTAGTTAATGGTACACCTACTGGTGCTACTGATGCAAGTATATTAACTTGGTTTTCAAATGTATATCACGGAAACACTATTTTAAAAACTGCTGCTCCTGACGTGTTAAAATTAATTCAACCATTTAATTATACGAACCCAGACTTTACTCCTTATGCTAGTTCTGGTAGTTTTTCTTCATCTATTGGTTCATTGGGTGTTGCAGGACATTTAGATTATAAAATAAACGGAAGTTTTACAGATTCTAAATTGCAAAATGCTTTCTTTGAAAAAGTAACTTTCAGAGGAGGTGTTGCAACATCAGGTACCAACCAAACTTGGTGGAAAGGTTGGACAGTTTGGAAATAAGATGTTTATTTAAAAGGTTTATGTTCTATAAAAAACGCCCCGATAATTCGGGGCGTTTTTGTTGAGGTAAGTCGTCAATTAAAAATATCTTTTATTGAAACTAAATTTCGTTTAAACCTTTAATAGTTATTACGCATTAAACGCATCCGCTACTCCTTTATGTAAAATTTTTCCTGCTTTAATATTTAATCCTTTTGCGAGTGCTGCATTTTCAACACATGCTTTTTCCCATCCTTTATTTGCAATCGCAATTGCATAAGGAAGTGTGGCTTGTGTTAACGCGCGTGTTGATGTTTGCGGAACTGCACCTGGCATATTTGCAACGCAATAGTGTAATATATTTTGTTCCATGTATACTGGGTTTTCATGTGTGGTTGGTTTACATGTTTCTATACAACCGCCTTGATCTACTGCAACATCTACCACCACGGTACCTGCTTCCATTAATGCCAAATCCACTTTTTTAATTAAGTGAGGCGCTTTTGCACCGTGTAATAAAACAGCACCAACCACTAAGTCAACCGTTGGTAATTTTTCTTGTATCGCCATTAAAGTTGAATATTGTGTAACCACATTCGCTGGCATTACATCCGATAAATATCTTAATCTTGTTAAGTTGGTATCCATAATAGTTACATTCGCGCCTAAGCCCGCTGCCATCTTTGCTGCTTGTGTTCCTACAATACCACCACCTATAATTAATACTTCCGCTGGTTTCACGCCAGGTACACCACCTAATAATTTTCCTTTTCCGCCGAATGGTTTTCCTAAATAATACGCACCTACATTTATGGCCATTCTTCCTGCAACTTCCGACATAGGTACTAATAATGGTAAGGAACCATCTGGTAACTCCACCGTTTCATAAGCAATACAAACTGCCGATGATTTCATCATTGCATCGGTTAATTCTTTGGATGCCGCAAAATGGAAATAAGTAAATAATATTTGTCCAGCTTTTATTAATGGAAATTCAACCGCTAATGGTTCTTTTACTTTGATGATCATTTCAGCAATAGCATATACTTCAGCAGCTGTTGCTAAAATAGTAGCGCCTGCTTTAATATAGGTGTCATCTGAAAATCCCGAACCAGCACCTGCTTTTGTTTCTACATAAACAGTGTGGCCTTGTCTTACTAAAGCATCAGCTCCTTCAGGGGTTAAACCTACTCTGTACTCCTGAATCTTAATTTCTTTTGGGCATCCGATAATCATAATATTTGTTTTAATTACTGCATAAATATCATCAAAAAGGAAATATTATGTCTTAAGTTCAAATATTCAGTAAAATATACTATAAAATTTAATAATTTAAGAAATTGTCGGTAATTTTGACTGCGGTTTTGCCCTTGGGCAGAATATATTCCTTCACCTTGAATTTGACCAACTATGAGTTTAGATACCACCGATATTGCCATTTTGAAAATTTTGCAAAAAAACGCTTTGGCAAAAATTAAAGATATCAGCGCACAAGTGAACCTTTCTATGAGCCCGACACATGACAGAATTAAACGTTTGGAATCGGAAGGATACATTCAAGGGTATGTGGGCATATTAGATAGAAAAAAAATTGACCTTGGTTTAATCGTCCATTGTCATGTGACCTTAGATAAACAAACCACCAATAATTTTTCTGAATTTGAACAAATCATTGCGCAGTACCCCGAAGTTATTTCCTGTAGTTTGGTATCAGGGAATTTTGATTATTTTTTAAAATTAGTGACCAAGGATGTGGAAACTTACAATAAGTTTTATCAAGAAAAATTAGCCATACTTCCTATGGTGGCGCATATCAATAGTTTGTTTGTGATGGATGAAATAAAAACAACTACCGAACTACCTTTATAATTACATACTAATTAAATGCAATGCCTGTAAGCATTTCAAACATAAACGCAATGAATACACCAATTAAAAATTTAATCTTCGACTTAGGAAATGTATTATATGATATTGATTTTAAAAAAATGAATGATGGATTTACTTCGATAGGAATAAATGATATCGAGACCCATTTTACTTTAAATCAATCACATCGATTATTTCTTGATCTTGAAATGGGTTTTGTCAATGAACAAACATTTTTTGATGGGTTTCGTTCATTATCAAATTTGCCTTTAACCAATGATCAAATTACTATTGCATGGAATTCATTGTTAGTTGGTTTTAGAAAATCTAGCATTCAATGGCTTAAGGAAAATAATAAAACATATCCCACTTTTTTATATTCCAATACCAATCAAATTCATTGTGATCATTTCATTCCAGAATTTGAAAGAGAGGTGGCTGATTATCCATTTGAGTCCTTATTTCAAACGCCCTATTATTCTCATAAAATGGGGATGCGCAAACCCGATCCAATTTCTTTTACTTATATATTAGAGAAAGAGGGGTTGGTGGCAGGAGAAACCTTATTTGTGGATGATAACGAACCCAATATAATCGCTGCAGCTTCCGTAGGGTTGAAAGTGCTTCACCTAAAACCCGGTATGATGCTAGAAAATGAAATTCAAGCTTACTTGTAATTATTACTTAGCTACAAAAAGAGGGTCCAACAATCTTAGGAGACAAAACTAAGTGATGACTAAGTCCGAGGGCTATTTCTTCTTAACTTCTTCAAAATCAATGTATTCTGCCTCAATTGGTGGGCTCGCAGGTTTGGGATTACTATTAAAAGTACTATTCGACCTTGTATTTGCATTGGCTTGTTGCTTGGATGCTGCATCCCTAGCTTGTTCCATCGTTTGCCTCACGGTTCTTACGCCTTTACTGACTGGCACAACCACATTGAAAATCAATTTGTAAAGGAAATAGATCATTATCCCGTAAAAAATCAGCTTACTCATACTGCAAAAATAAGGGGTCTCTTAATATTATTGGGATATTTCATCCCGTTTTATTACCTTTGGTGTAGTGTAAAAGCTATCGAAGGGAACGAAATCGTTCCCTTCTTCTTTTTTAATTATGGAACCAAGTGTATTAATCGATAAGGTAAAAGCAGTGATTGACCCTTTGTTAGCAGAGGATCTAAGCTATTTTTGTGTTCAAATTAAAGTGAAGCCGACCAATAATATTAAAGTGTTTTTGGACGGAGATAATGGCTTACCGATTGAAAGATGTACTTTTTTTAATCGAAAATTGTACAAAGCTATCGAGGAAGAAGCATGGTTTCCGGAAGGTGATTTTTCATTAGAAGTTTCATCACCTGGGGTAGATGAACCATTAGTATTACAACGACAATATCAAAAAAATAAAGGTCGTAAGGTGTTGGTCACGATGAATGATGGCTTGGAAAAGGAAGGGCAGTTATTAGCAGTAGGGGAACAGGAAATTACTTTGGAGTGGACGGAGGGAAAAGGAAAAAAAGCATTGCAGCAGCAAATGCAAATACAATATGAAAATATTAAATCAACAATAGTTCAAGTTCAATTTTAACAAATCATCAAGCTACATGCTTGAAAAAAAATTATGTTATGGCAAGTATAAATTTGATCGAAGCTTTTCAGGAATTTAAAGATGCTGAAAATATAGATCGCCCAACGATGATGAAAGTGGTTGAAGATGTTTTTAAAACTTTGATCAGAAAAAAGTATGGTAGTGACGAAAATTTTGATGTAATCGTGAATGCCGAAAAAGGAGATTTGGAAATTATTCGTCGTCGTCAAATTAGACCCGATGATGATGTGGACAATCCTTTAGAGGAAGTGCCTTATTCTTACGCAATCAAGATAGAGCCTGACTTTGAGATAGGTGAGGACTTATATGAGGAAGTAGATATTCTAGATTTTGGTCGTAGAGCAATTTTGGCTGCGAAACAAACTTTAGCTTCTCGTATTAATGATTTGAAGAAGAATGTATTAGTAAAAAAATATTCAGATCGTATTGGTGAAATTATCAATGCAGAGATTTATCAGGTTTGGAAAAAAGAAGTTTTATTGCTAGATGAAGAAGGTAACGAATTGATTCTTCCAAAAACAGAACAAATTCCTCAGGACTTTTTTAAGAAAGGCGAAAACATTCGTGCTGTAGTTGCAAGAGTGGATATGAAAAATAATTCACCTGTAATTATCTTGTCAAGAACAAATCCATTGTTCCTTGCTAAATTATTAGAAATTGAAGTGCCAGAAATTTTTGATGGTTTAATTACCATTAAAAAAATTGTGCGTGAACCAGGGGAGCGTGCAAAAGTTGCCGTTGAATCATTTGATGATAGAATTGATCCAGTAGGTGCTTGTGTGGGTATGAAAGGAAGTCGTATTCATGGAATTGTTAGAGAGTTGAAAAATGAAAATATTGATGTCATTAATTTTACAACCAATACACAATTATTAATTCAACGTTCTTTAACGCCTGCCAAAATCAGCTACATGAACATTGACAACGATACAAAACGTGTCGAAGTTTATTTACCTGCGGATCAGGTTTCATTAGCTATTGGTCGTCGTGGGGTAAATATCAAATTAGCCGCTGAATTAACTGGCTATGAATTAGATGTTTATCGTGAGGACGAGGAAATTGTGGATGAGTTTGATATTGATTTAGATGAATTTAGCGATGAAATTGAAACCTGGATTATCGATGAATTTAAGCGTGTGGGTTGTGATACAGCGCGTAGCGTTATTAAATTAAGCGCGGATGAGCTAGAAAGAAGAACAGATTTGGAAAAAGAGACCATCGCGGATGTTCGTCGAATTTTACAAGAAGAGTTTGATAAAGGTGAATAACCTTGATTTTTGAAAGTATATTTGTATTAGGTTACTCGTTCCTAAGAAAGGGGCAAAAAACAACAGAATGTCAGAATTGAAATTACCAAGATTGTTAGCAGCTGCTAAGGAATTTAACATCGGTCAAGATACCTTGATT
>DOMR01000104.1 GCA_003509845.1 Chitinophagaceae bacterium
GAAATCATTAATTGCATTATTACGACTATGATCTTGAAACTGATTGATGAATTTTTCTGAACTCACATATAACACAACCTTATTTGGATGCGCACGTTTTACGTCGTTTCCAATGGCTTGTGCCAAATGTGTTTTTCCAAGACCTACACCACCATAAATAACCAAAGGATTAAATGAGTTAGCACCTGGCTTTTCAGCAACTGTTTTACCAGCGCGACGTGCCACCCTATTACAATCTCCTTCAATAAATGAATCAAATGTATAATTATGGTTTAACTGAGGATCAATTTGCATTTTCTTCAACCCAGGAATCACAAATGGATTTTTCACTGGATTATCAATCACCAACGGGAAATTCATCTCGTTGTTATTATAAGTTTTCATACCGCTAGCTGGAACATCCATTGAACCTTTTTTATTATTCCCGCTATCAACCATGATTCTATATTCTAACCTAGCTTCTTTTCCTAATTCACGCTTTAAAGTTTTAGCTAATAAGTTAACGTAATGTTCCTCGATGTACTCGTAAAAAAATTGACTTGGAACTTGAATCAGTAAAACGTTTTCTTTTAAATCAACTGGCTGTATAGGCTCAAACCAAGTTTTAAAGTGCTGCCATTCGACAATATCTTTAATAATCTTTAAGCAATTACTCCAAATTAATTCTGCACTCTTAGCCATCTTACTTTCTAACCCTTTATATGATGATAAAACTTGTTCCTTTTTTTCTGATTTCCCTTGCGCCTATTTAACTTTTGTTAATCCTTGAATCAGTACGCGAATATGATACCTTTATGTTGAAAAAAAAACTTTTTTTTTGGTTTTTTTTACATGTGCCCCAAACATTGGATTCAATAACCTTTACTGCAGCTAATCAGGCGTTCAAGATAGCACCTTTTTTTAATAATGGGGTAGTTTATCCACTAATTTTTAAGGTTTTTTTATTGGACATCCATCTTGATTTGTAATTAAAATTAGCCCCTATCCCATTTGGTCAAATATTGCTACCTTTAGACACTTAATAATAACTATGAGCTACGAATTAACCGGCAAGCTACTTGCTAAATACGAAATCATTCAGAGGAAGGAAACCTTTAAAACTAGGGAGTTTGTGATTGAAAAGACCGATGATATCAATGGTAAAATCATCACTAATTATGTGAAATTTCAGTGTGTTCAGGACCGAACAACGATGCCTGACCGCTTTAACCTAGGAGATACTGTTAAAGTGTTATTTAATATTAAAGGCTCAAAATGGAACAAAGACGGTAAGGACAATTATATCACCAATTTAGATGCTTGGCGTATGGAAGCGGTTCAATTGGGTGGTAATACTGCTCCAACTGAAACCAATACCTATTTCGACATCCCTGCGAACGAATCAGGCGACGACCTTCCTTTCTAATATTAAACATGAATTAGGCATAGAATATAGTCACCAGTTATGAAACTATTTTATATGCTCAATTCTAGGTTTATTATATATAAATAGTCTATAATATATAGGCTGCATTTTTTTAGGATAAAAACCTAACCCATGCAAAAAACAATCGCTTTAAAGCTGACCCCCTCCGAAGTTGCTAGCCAACCTATTTTATTGAATGCTATTTCCCAAGCATTAGCCGAACCTAGTTCCAATATCCAAGGATTCCATATTGTCAAACAATCTATTGATGCCCGAAGCCGCCAACAGGTTTGGGTAAACCTGAGCATTCTTGTATTTATCAACGAAGCCCCAAGTCAAAGATTCACCACCCCTATACATTTTGAAGATTTGACATTAAATGCCAAGGAAGTGATAATCATTGGTGCTGGACCTGCGGGATTATTTGCAGCCCTAGAATGTATTCAGCTAGGACTTAGACCCATTATACTAGAAAGAGGCAAGGATGTAAGATCGCGCAGAAGAGATTTAGCTAAACTAAATAAGGAAGGCGTTGTTAATCCGGAGAGTAATTATTGCTTTGGGGAAGGAGGGGCTGGCACCTATAGTGATGGCAAATTATATACCCGTAGTAATAAGCGCGGATGTATTGATAAAATTTTACGTTTGTTTTATCAGTTTGGCGCAGACGAAAGTGTTTTATACCAAGCCCATCCACATATTGGTACCAATAAATTGCCGAATATTATTACTGCGATGCGTGAACAAATTGAAGCGTCCGGCGGAAAAGTTTTATTCAATAAAAAACTCGTCAACTTTACGATTGAAAATGAATATATCAAAGAAGTGATTACAGAAGATGATGATCATTTTAAATGTGAATCACTCATTCTAGCAACAGGTCATTCGGCGCGAGATATTTTTAGCTTGCTATATGAAAAAAATATTTTAATTGAAGCCAAGCCTTTTGCATTAGGTGTAAGAGTAGAACATCCCCAAAATATTATTGACCGAATTCAATATCATTGTATCACCAAGGATCCAAATTTACCGCCAGCAGCTTATAATTTAGTGGGACAAGTTAGTGAACGTGGCGTATTTAGTTTTTGTATGTGTCCTGGTGGAATCATTGCACCTGCAGCTACGGCACCTGGTGAAATTGTGGTGAATGGTTGGAGCCCTAGCAAACGTGATAACCCCTATGCAAATAGTGGCATGGTGGTACAAATAGACACACACACTGCATTAAATTATATTTATCGGCAATGGAAAGAAAATAAAGCAACAACAAATCCGCTAATTGAAAAAACGGTAAAAAGTAATACGGTTCATCCATTAAGTTTGTTGGCATTTCAACAACAAGTGGAACAAGCTGCATTTTTAGTAGGCGGCGGATTGCAAGTAGCACCAGCAGCAAGGCTGGTCGACTTTTGCACCAATAAATTATCCGACACCTTACCCGACGCAAGTTATTTACCTGGCTTACTATCTGCTCCTTTACAAAAAGTTTTACCCGATTTTGTTCATAAAACTTTACAAGAAGGATTTAAGGCATTTGGAAAAAAGATGAAAGGCTATTATACCAATGATGCAATTGTCGTGGCCACTGAAAGTCGTACTTCCTCACCTGTGCGTATTCCAAGAGATGCAGAAACATTAACGCATCCGCAAATAAAAAATTTATACCCTTGTGGTGAAGGTGCTGGTTATGCAGGCGGTATTGTAAGTGCAGCAATGGATGGACAAAAAATTGCCCAAATTATTGCACAAAAAACACTTCAAATAAAAATTTAGCGCTACGTTTAATCGTTGGCTTTAGGCTTGCC
>DOMR01000228.1 GCA_003509845.1 Chitinophagaceae bacterium
CGCACACTTAAATTATTTAATTGCGCAATCATATTAGATAACAGTGCTGTGCTTGATAAATTTTGAATCATTCTTACCTCCTTCAACGCTTCCATATCCTTTAAACGCGCACTATCAGGTATTGGACTCGATTCGAATATGGAACGGTAAACCTCATTGTCCCTACTTTCTAATTCCGTCATTTGCAACTCCAATTGCCTAACCCTATCTTGGATGACACTATAACTTGCTCGGTAGCTTTCGTTTTGCTGGCGGAGTAATTTTTCCTTGGGAGAATCGATATATTGAAAAAGTATCGCAACAATAACCACCCCAGTAACAATGGACGCAGCAATAAATCCGAAAAGTTGAAGCAGCCTTACTTTAAGGGGTACTTCCACTTTATCAAACCTGAGCGTGTGGGTATTAAAGTGATATTTAATTTTCTTCATTTGAATTCACCGATTATTTGGCAAGTATGGCCATAAAAAAGCCCCAATTCCTTACCTTTGAGGTCATTAAAAAAAGCATTACAAATATAGCTTTTTAAGATGAACACTGCTTAAAATTCACCGACATGATGACCAGTTCAGAAATAAGACAACAGTTTTTAGATTTTTTTGCTTCTAAAGGCCATGCAATCGTACCCTCCGCTCCTATTGTGGTTAAGAACGACCCTACTTTATTGTTTACTAATGCGGGAATGAACCAATTCAAAGATTATTTTTTAGGCAATCAAGTGCCAAGTCATCCGCGTATTGCGGACACACAAAAATGTTTACGTGTAAGTGGTAAGCACAACGATTTAGAGGAAGTGGGTGTAGATACCTACCATCATACCATGTTTGAAATGTTGGGGAATTGGAGCTTTGGTGATTATTTCAAAGGTGAAGCAATCGCATGGAGTTGGGAACTATTAACCAAAGTGTATGGCATTGATCCAGCAAAATTATATGTTAGTGTTTTTGAAGGGGATGCTTCCGAAAATTTGCCAGCGTCGAGCGAGGCTTTAATGCATTGGAAAAAATGGGTAACCGAGGATAAAATAATTTACGGTAATAAAAAAGATAATTTTTGGGAAATGGGTGATACCGGACCTTGTGGCCCATGTAGTGAAATACATGTGGACATGCGTTCCGATGAAGAAATTGCAAAAATACCTGGTCGTGATTTAGTCAACAAAGATCACCCACAAGTAATTGAAATTTGGAATAATGTATTCATACAGTACAATCGAAAAAAAGATGGCAGCCTGGAAGCCCTTCCCAATAAGCATGTGGATACAGGTATGGGATTTGAAAGATTAGTAAGGGTTATTCAAAATAAAAAAAGCAATTACGATTCCGATGTTTTTACAGGAACCATCGATGCAGTTGCAAAAATCACAGGCAAACAATATGATTTTAGTGCAAGTAAACAAGCCATTGCATTTCGTGTTTTAGCCGACCATATTAGAGCCATTGCATTTACCATTGCCGACGGACAATTACCTGCAAATACAGGTGCTGGTTATGTAATCAGAAGAATTTTGAGAAGATCAGTGCGTTATTATTATTCCTACTTAGATTATAAGCAACCCTTATTACACCAATTGATGCCTTTATTAGCAAAACAATTTGAAAATGTTTTTCCTGAATTAACCGCGCAATTAGATTTTGTAACTAAGGTAGTAAAAGAAGAAGAGGAAGGATTTTTAAGAACATTAGAAAAAGGATTAAAACGAATTGACGATATTGTAAAAACGCATTCAAAAGGAGCGACCATTGAAGGAAAATTAGTGTTTGAATTATTTGACACTTTTGGCTTTCCGGTAGATTTAACCAGATTGATTGCAAGTGAAAATGATTTACTGGTAGATGAAGCCGGATTTGAGAAAGAAATGTTGCAACAAAAAAATAGAAGCCGTGCAGCTACTGCCATCGACACTGGTGATTGGATACAAGTAACGGAAGATGTTGAAACTAAGTTTGTTGGGTATACACAAATGGAAACGAATAGCACCATTATTAAATACCGACACGTAAAAGCAAAAGGGAAAGAAGCATACCAATGGGTATTGAGCGAGACCCCTTTTTATGCCGAAAGTGGTGGACAGGTGGGTGATTGCGGTACATTAACTTTTGAAGATGGTACGATATTAGAAGTAACGGATACAAAAAAAGAGAATAACCTATTTATTCATTTTACAGATACGATTCCAAATGTAATTGGCGAAAAAGTAAAAGCACAAGTGGCTATTACGCAAAGAAAAAATACGACACTTCATCACTCGGCAACACATTTACTACATGCAGCCTTAAGAAATGTATTAGGAAAGCATGTTGCACAAAAAGGTAGTTTGGTCAATGCAGAACAACTTCGTTTTGACTTTTCTCATTTTGCTAAAATGACCCCAGAAGAAATAAATGCAGTCACTATTTTAGTGAATGAAAAAATAAAAGCAAATATTCCAGTGGTGATTAATGAAATGGACAAAGCAGATGCTATTCAATTGGGCGCCATGGCTTTATTTGGAGAAAAATACGGAGATAAAGTTCGGGTAGTTGTGATGGATCCTACCTACTCTATTGAGTTATGCGGTGGAACACATGTGGGTCACACAGGCGAGATTGGTCACTTTATTTTAAAGGCGGAAGCTTCTGTTGCAGCTGGCGTAAGAAGGATTGAAGGCGTGGTTGGGGTAGCTGCGGAACTATTTTTAAAGGAAGGAAAAGAAAAATTACACAAACAAATTGTACAACTATCTGAAGCATGTGTAAGTATTGCTTCAAAAATAAATACCCAATTTAACGCACCTGACTGGAATGAAAATTCAAGCACTGATATTTTAAATGATGTCATCGCTTCATTACAAACAAGTCAAAAAGAATTATC
>DOMR01000065.1:0-153 GCA_003509845.1 Chitinophagaceae bacterium
AGCACATTATACACTTCATTAATACCTACCTGACCCTGATTTAGTTTTTCAGTTATATGCATCCAATCCCATGCATAGCTTGCATCAAAAGTAGGATGATAATTTGCATTGTCACATTCCGCCAACCAAAACAATGGTTTGATGATATCACAA
>DOMR01000065.1:298-2337 GCA_003509845.1 Chitinophagaceae bacterium
TCATAATTTAAATCAACCACATCTTCCCAGCCATTTCGTTCAATAAAATTACCAGCGGCATCCCGGGTGAACCAATCTGGATGATTGTCCATCCACTCATGATTCGCGCCTGTATGATTGGCCACCCAATCAATAATTACTTTCATGTCATGATCATGGGCACACCTTATTAGGTTTAACAAGTCAGCTTCGTTTCCAAAGGCAGGATTAATTTTAGAATAACTACTACAGGCATAATAACTACCTAAGGACCCCTTCATTAACTTTTCACTAATTGGCGTAATAGGCATTAACCATAAAACGGTCACGCCCATATCTTTTAATCTTGGAATATGATTTTCAAATGCACTAAAAGTTCCTTCCGGCGTGTATTGCCTAATATTCACTTCATAAATGGTGGATTGATTTACCCAAGCCGGCATATTAAAATGAGCTTCCATTTATTTTCAAATTTTTAGTCAATTTTTTATTATCTTGGCAAATACATGAGTAACGCAAAGCCACATTTAGATCGCAAATTAAGTCTTTTACATGCAACGGCCATCAACATGATTGATATGGTTGGTATTGGTCCCTTTGTTGTATTAAGTGTTGTTGCGCAAATTATGGCTGGCCCCTATTTTTTATATGCATGGGTTGCTGGTGCCATTTTATCCTACTTAGATGCCATGGTTTGGTCACAGCTTGGGGCTGCACTTCCGAGAGCCGGTGGAAGTTTTCATTTTTTAAAAGAAGGTTACGGAAAAAAATTGGGTCCATTGATGAGCTTTTTGTTTGTATGGCAAACCATGATTCAAGCCCCATTAGTGATTGCATCTGCTTCTATTGGATTTTCACAATACGCGAGTTACTTTTTTAATTTCTCTTTTATTCAAGAAAAAATAGTGAGTGGCTCTGTAGTGATTTTAGTGATTAGTCTTTTATATAGAAAAATTGAATCAATTGGTAAGATATCCGTGTTTTTGTGGGTAGGCGTGATGGGCACCATGGCATGGATTATATTTGGCGGCGTGATGCATGGACAATTTTTAGAACCCATCAAACACATTAATGATGGTTTTTCGATGCAACATGGTTTTGTAGCTGCCTTAGGGTTTGCGAGTGTAAAAACGATTTATAGTTATTTAGGTTATTATAATGTATGTCACTTAGGGGGCGAAATCAAAAACCCAAGTAAAAACATTCCAAGAAGTATGTTTATCTCCATTACTGGTATTGCCATTTTATATTTATCCATGAATATCAGTGTGGCTAGTGTATTACCCTTAGAAACCATCATGAGCAGCAAATATGTGGTGAGTGAATATATTAAAGCTTTGTATGGAGAAAAAGCGGGCGCACTAGTGACTGTATTAATTTTAATGGTGGCTTTTGCTTCTTTATTTTCAGCAACATTGGGCTACAGCAGAATCCCTTATGCAGCGGCGCAGGATAAATCCTTTTTTAGTTTTTTTGGCGAGCTTCACCCCAAGCTACATTTTCCGCACCGTTCCTTATTAGTATTGGGCGGCATTGCTTTTGCGTTTAGTTTATTATTTAGATTAAAGGAAGTAATCGATGCCATTTTAGCCATGCGTATCTTAATCCAATTCATTGGTCAAGCCATTGGATTAATGCTATTGTTCAACCGAAAAGGGAAAACTTATTTTCCTTGGAAAATGCCTTTATACCCGCTTCCCTTATTGTTAGCCATTGTTATTTGGGTAGGTATATTTATTTCAACAGGTACAAAAATGATGTTGAGCGGATTGGTGGTCATCAGCTTAGGATTGATTGCCTATTTTATAGCGACAAAAATGAAGTGGATCGGAAACGAAAACACAACTCCAACTACTGAGTAAGGGCAGATTAGATTTATTTACTTCTTGTTCCAATACCACTAATTAACAGGCCTAACACAAGCCCAATAATTAATCCAATTTTCACATTCTTAATCATCCAGCCAACGCCAAGGCCAATGAGTAATAAAGTAAATAAACTTACATTTCGTCGCATGGTATTATTTTTATTTGCTAATGTTTAGGCAATGCGATCAAGTT
>DOMR01000065.1:2481-3365 GCA_003509845.1 Chitinophagaceae bacterium
GCAAGTGGCATTTCAAAATGAGCATCTACATTTTCTGCTTGATAGGTACTGCGCTCTTGCACCCAATTTTCAAAGTCAGTTGCAGTAATTTTGTTAGGTGTATTTAATACCACATGTTGTGGTAAAGTAAATGTAACCGGAACATTTTCCTGTGTCACACGCCTTCCAGAATTTACAATAAATGGATATGGCCCTACTTTAATTTTTTGTAAGCCTACCTGATTACTTTTTATATATTGCACAATCACATTACCACCTTGTTCAATATATTTATTTAGTTCCTCGTTTTCAGTGGTTAAGTATTCATATAAATTATAGGCCCTGATACCCACAATGATGGCATCAAATGATTTTAATTTTTCAACTACAAAATCAGTAGGCTTTACATAGGTCACTGAAAAGCCAAGTTCCACAAGCGCTTCAGGTATTTTATCACCTGCCCCATCAATGTATCCAATTTTTTTACCCTTCGTGTTTACTTGTGCCTTTACTAAAGTAATGGTCGCCGTTGGGAAATAAGTAATGGTAGAAATGTGATCATATTGAATTGTTTTTTG
Organism: Chitinophagaceae bacterium; assembly: GCA_003509845.1. Lineage (GTDB taxonomy): Bacteria > Bacteroidota > Bacteroidia > Chitinophagales > Chitinophagaceae > Sediminibacterium. Next base: position 3,039 of record DOMR01000065.1, read on the forward strand.
AAACACTGCATTAGCAGGCGTTGGCAACTGCGCATTAGGGTCGCTTACTATAAATGATTTTGATTCATTTTGTCCCAAATGATTGATGATTTGATAATTAACCGGAATGGACTTTTCGCCATTCATTAAATGCAACTCCTTATCATATTTTATTTCCTGTCCAGGTACCACCACTATAGGTTGATGTACTTCCCCTTTGGTAGGATCTACATATTTGTATTGCACTGGAATTTGAAATTCAAATAATTGATTTTCGATGGTCACATTTAATTTGCAAGTGAAGGCTGGGTCGTTTTCGGGCTGTCCAATCAGTTGTTGGTCATTCAC
>DOMR01000032.1:0-1737 GCA_003509845.1 Chitinophagaceae bacterium
ATTTTTACTTGTTTTAGAAAAACCAGTAACCATGGATAAATCTTGAATATCTGCTTGAATATGTGGATTATAGCTGGTGTCTCCCGATCCTGAAGTAAACATAATGCTAGGTACAAAAATTAATTTTCCTTTATTATCAATAGGGAAACGAGTGGGTCTTGCAGACCAGTTTCTTGTATAAGCGTAAGCGTCTGAGCTTTTATTATTCATGCTACCAAAAGCATAAAACTTAATATCATCACCTAAGGGTAATTCTAAATTAAACATCGTACCATAGGACTTCATGGAGGCATCTCCAAAACCTTGTCTCCAAGTATTGGTGGGTAAGCCATCTTTATCTGCAATATCTGAAGAGGCTGCTTGACGGAAAGTTTTTCCTTGATCCAATAAATCAAATGACACATTAATGAAGCCTCCTTTTTTTCCTAAATTAAATCCTCTGTTGGCAGAGATTGATTTTGTAACACCATCAATTGGTGCTTGTGTTAAATAATCTTTATTGTCTTTGAATTGGTAAGTGTTGAATTTTTTATCATAATATCCTGCAAGTCCAGTAGAAATATTCCACTCGCCCGTATTTTTTCTTAATACAATATTCATTACCCCAGCAATTGCATCAGAACCATATTGTGCGGATGCACCATCTCTTAAAATTTCAATTCGATCAACAGATGACATAGGGAAACCATTTAAATCTACCCCTGAACCGCCACGACCTCTGGTTCCAAACAAGCCAACCAAAGCTGTGCTATGACGGCGTTTGCCATTGATTAATACCAAGGTTTGATCAGGCCCTAAACCTCTTAATGTTCCAATATCAACGTGATCAGCACCATCAGCGCCTGATTGTTTATTGTAGTTAAATGAAGGTGCCACAAAATTTAATGTGGAGGTTAAATCCATTCTTGCAGTATTCAAACCTACTTCTGATATTTTTATTAAGTCAACTGGTACTGGTGATTCGGTTTTAACACGACCAAGACCTCTGCTGCCTACTAAAATAACATCTTGTAATTCATTGGTACTTGGTGTTAAAACAATTTTTAATTCACCACTCGTATATTTTACGGTTGTAGTTTCAAAACCAACATAGCTAAATGAAATCAAATCATTACTATTTGCATTAATAGTAAATGTGCCATTTTTATTGGTGTTAGTTACGGCTTTTGTACCACTGTTTTTTACAGTAACACCTTCTAAAGTGGCCCCTTTATTATCAGTCACCAAACCTTTAATAGTTTGTTTTTGTGCTATTGCAGATAAGCAGAAAAAAGTGAAAATAAAAGAGAATAAAATGCATGTTTTTTTCATCATTGGGGTAGTATTTTAAATAAATTTAATACTTTTTTATAGCCAACAAAAGTTATCCTATAATTAATTGAAATTATTTCACGCATTAGCACTAATTTTAATCTTATGGAATTGGTCATAAAACATATAGGCAATCTTTTTAATACGATTCATGCGCATCCTTGGGATACTATTGAAAAAATCCCCCAAAGTGGTGGAGATCGTGTTTACTTTAGAATCATTCAAGGGGAACAAAGTTGGATTGCTACTTATAGTTTAAACATCAGGGAAAGCGAAACCTTTGTTTATTTTGCGGACCATTTTTATGAAAAAGGTTTACCTGTTCCTAAGGTATTGGCAATGAGTGCAGATAAAACAATATATCTGCAACAGGATTTAGGCAGGGTTTCCTTATTAGATGTATTAGAAAAGGAAGGTAAAACAGAG
>DOMR01000032.1:1855-6166 GCA_003509845.1 Chitinophagaceae bacterium
AAGCATTCTATTTTAACTGACTTGTTATATTATAAGTATTACTTTTTAGATACTTTACAATACCCCTATGATAAACAAGCCTTAATTGATGAGTTTGAATTATTAAGTGATCAATTATCTGCAGGTAATTATAAAAATTTCATGTTCAGGGATTTTCAAAGTCGCAATATTATTGTGAACAATGATGAAGTTTTTTTTATCGACTTTCAGGGAGGTATGCAAGGTGGATTGCCTTATGATGTAGCTTCTTTATTATGGCAGGCCAAAGCGGAACTATCACAGGAATGGAAAGATAAATTATTGGATCATTATATTCATGAAGTACAAAGTTTGTTGCCTGAAAAAATCGATGTATCCGTTTTCAAACAACAATACAACGGATTTGTGTTATTAAGATTATTGCAAGTGATGGGTGCCTATGGCTTTAGAGGTTTGTTTGAAAGAAAAGCACATTTTTTAACGAGTATTCCTTTGGGACTTTTAAACATAAAAAATTTTTTACAACACAATACCATTGCAAATGATACGCCTGTTTTTGCATCCATATTACATTGGATAGTAGGAGATGAGGTTATCCAAAGATTTACACCACCCAAGGCGACAGATGAAACGCCATTAGTCATTACGATCAATAGCTTCAGTTATAAAAAAGGAATTCCAGGAGATGATTCTGAAAATGGCGGTGGATTTGTTTTTGATATGCGGGGTATATTAAATCCAGGCAGATTTGATGACTATAAAAAATTATCAGGCCTTGACAAACCGGTTCAGGATTTTTTAGAACAAAGAACTAAGATGAATGTGTTTTTAAATAGCGTATGGGATTTAATTGATATTACTACAGAGAATTATTTAGAAAGAGGATTTGCTTCCTTACATATTAATTTTGGTTGCACTGGAGGACAACATCGCAGTGTATATGCTGCTGAACAAACCGCAAGGCATTTAAAAAATAAGTATAAGGTAAAAACTATTTTACTGCATACGAATCAACAAAACTGGGTTAAATAGTTTCCCCAATAAATTATTCGGTTATGCGAGCAATGATTTTAGCGGCAGGATTAGGTACCAGATTAAAACCCTTTACCAATCATCATCCCAAGGCGATGGCCTTAGTGAATGGGAAAACTTTATTACAACGCAATATTGAATACTTGCAAGCATTTGGCATACGCGAAGTGGTGGTGAATGTGCATCATTTTAGTGATCAAATTATTAGTGCCGTTCAAGAGAATAATGGCTGGGGATCTGCCATCACAATTTCTGATGAGTCTAATGAAGTTTTAGAAACGGGTGGCGGTGTTTTATTTGCAGCCAATTATTTTAAAAACGAAGCATCCTGGCTAGTGATGAATGCTGATATATTAACCACCATGCCATTGGATAAAATGATGGCGGCTGATGCTGCATTAAAAAATAGCCATGATCGTTATGTGGCAACTTTAGCAGTGACCAATAGAACTTCAAGTCGTAATTTATTATTTAATCAGAATGACTTGTTGACAGGTTGGAAAAATAATACGACGTTGGAGGAAAAGTGGGTGGCTGCGCAAACCAATACTATCAGGGATTCAAGCAAAATTATTCCCAAGGCCTTTAGTGGCATTCAAATAATTCACGCTCCTTTCTATACTGCTTTGCAATTGCATGGTAAGTTTTCACTGATTGATGCTTATTTACAAATTGCTGCTACAAACCCTATTGGTTATTACGACCATAGTGATTCCATTTTAATGGATGTTGGCAAGCCTGAAAATCTTGAAAAGGCGGCAACCTTATTTCCTTAAAACTTACTTACAGTAAATTATACTCGGATATAAATTTTCTTTTTATCTAGCAAGTAGGCAATCGCACCCATAAAGGCGATGATGCATAAGGCGTATAAGAGGGAACCAATACGTAAATCACTTGCGATATTCTTACATACATTTTGGTAAAACCAAGGTAATGCATTGGTATAAATCGGTTCTCCTTTTTCATCTGCATGATCTACCCATCTTAATAAAGCCAATACGCGCGGTAAAAATCCACTCAGTACAAAAATGAATAATGGATTTTTTCCAAACACATCAAAAAACTGACTCCATTTTCCTTTGGCATTATTAAATTCTAATAAATAAATAAACATACTCAGTGTAATGATCGCTAAACCAGAAGTATAAAAAACGTAACTACTGGTCCATATTTTTTTATTTATAGGGAAACTAAAATCCCAAATGTAACCAACGAATACGAGTATAACCCCTGTCAGTATTAGCTTTGAGAGCATTTCAAAATTCTTCCCTTTTAATTGAATGTATTCACCCACTAAATATCCAAATATTACTTGCACGATTGCAGGAAGCGTGCTAGTCAATCCTTCTGGATCAAATGGAACGCCTTCGCCTTTATAAACATGTGAAATTCCTAACACATTAAAATCAATGGCATTTCCAAAATACCCAGATAAACTATAGGGATGGCCTGCTGCGCCTAGTGCGAAAGTGAGCACCCAATAAATAACTAAAATCATCATGCCAATAAATAATGCCATACGTGATTTGCCAAAATAAATAATGACCGATGCAAAAAAGTAGCATAAAGCAATTCTTTGTAGTACCCCTAATATGCGCACATTTTCCCAAGGCTTAAATTCCAAACCAGCGTCACTCCATTTTACAAACGGACTCCAATTTAAAAACAGGCCAATTAAAAATATTAGTACAGTTCGTTTGATTACTTTTTTCCAAAATTCACTGCTATTTCCTAGTTGCAACTTGGGCATCACAAAGGACATGGCATTACCCACCGCGAATAAGAAAAAAGGGAACACCAAATCAGTAGGCGTGCAACCATGCCAGCTGGCGTGGGCTAAAGGGCTAAAAGTATTGGCCCAGGAACCAGGATTGTTTACTAAAATCATTAGTGCAACAGTGGCACCCCTGAAAACATCTAATGAATAATATCTTTCCTTGGTCATAGCTTAAAGTTTTATAAATTACTTACTAATATATATCATCGTTTTAATATCTTTGTAAGATACAAAATTAAGATGCAAAAAAACATATTAATCACAGGTGGTGCAGGGTTTATTGGGTCACATGTTGTGCGTTTGATGGTGAACAAATACCCTGAGTATCAAATATTTAATTTGGATGCGTTGACCTATGCGGGCAATTTGGAAAACCTAAAGGACATTGAAAATGCCCCTAACTATCATTTTGTAAAAGCCAACATTTTGGAAGCAGATGTATTAAAGGAGATAATTGAAAAACATGCTATTACGGATGTGATTCATTTGGCTGCCGAGTCGCATGTAGACAGGTCTATAGTTTCTCCGTTGGATTTTGTTTATACCAATGTAATTGGAACGGTTAACTTATTAAATACGGCAAAGGAATTTTGGAAAGCGGATTTAAGTTATGAAAATGCACATGATGGCAGTTGGGAGAAAAAAAGAGATCATTTATTTTATCATGTCTCTACCGATGAAGTATACGGCAGCTTAGGAAAGGACGGTTTATTTACGGAAACCACTGCTTACGATCCTAATTCACCTTATTCCGCAAGCAAGGCGGCTAGTGATCATTTTGTTAGAGCCTATGGGGAAACTTATCATTTGCCAATCGTAATTTCAAATTGCTCTAATAATTATGGGCCAAATCATTTTCCTGAAAAATTAATTCCATTATTTATACATAATATTATAAATAAAAAATCATTACCTGTATACGGCGATGGTTTGTATACGCGTGATTGGTTGTATGTGAAAGATCATGCGCGCGCCATTGATATTATTTTTCATCAGGGTAAAAAAGCCGACACATATAATATTGGTGGGTTTAATGAATGGACCAATATTGATTTGGTAAAATTAATGTGTGCGCAAATGGATGTTAAATTGGGTCGTGCGGCTGGTGAAAGTGAAGCGCTAATTACCTATGTGAAAGACCGTCCAGGTCATGACCGCCGTTATGCCATAGACGCCACTAAATTGAATAAGGAATTAGGTTGGTCCCCGTCGGTTACTTTTGAACAAGGTTTAGCGGAAACCATCGAATGGTATTTAAGCAATGGACCTTGGTTGGGAAACGTAACTAGTGGTGCGTATCAAACCTATTATAACGATATGTATAGTAATCGTTAATTGGGTAATGGTTCATCGTATTTGAAAATAAATTATCAGAATAATAAATAATAATAAAGCCAATTCCTCAGCATGAAAATTGAAAATACACCATTAAAAGATTGTTTTATTATTCACGATACTGTTCATGGTGATGCAAGAGGCTATTTTATAGAAACTTTTAATCAAAGAGATTTTGCAGCGGC
>DOMR01000240.1 GCA_003509845.1 Chitinophagaceae bacterium
CCTAAAAATTCTGAGATGGGTGATGCTAAATCACGACGGTAAGAGATTCTATTTTTAATTCCAAAGATGTCATCAATCAATCCGTAAAATTGTTTCTTAACTTTTTGTTCTGCATTAAAACCTTTTATGATTCTCAATCCTGTCAATGTCTCTTCCATTTGACTTAATATTTCCCCCCATTTTACTTGCGCTTTATTGGTCTGTTTTTTTAAGCTTCTACCAATGCGTCCAACCACAAAACCTGCAATGGGAAGTAAAACAAAAACAAATAAAGTCAACTTAAAACTGATGAAAAATAAAAATATTAAAATGCCAATAATATTAAGTGGCTCTTTGATCAATCCTTCTAAAGCGCCTACGACTGAATTTTCTAATTCCGCAATATCATTGGAAGATCTACTTAAAATATCTCCCTTTCGTTGTTCGGTAAAGTAGCCAATTGGAAGGGCTAATATTTTATTATATAACAATTTTGAATACTTCCTAGTGACCTCGTTTCTGATTGGCGCTAAAAAATAGTAGGATAAATAAAGAAATAAATTTTTTAAGAAAATGGCTACGATAATAAATAGGCAAATCCAACCTAAGGCATATGATTTGCCGTATTTGGCAATATTATTTTGTAAAAAGCCATAAATGATATCTTTAATACTACTGGCATTAATGGCGGTAACGGGTAAGCTACTCAAGGAACTCTTCCCAAAAATGAGGTCTAAAAAGGGGGTTAGCATCCCAAGGGAGAATAGGCTAAATACAATTGAAAGTGTAATAAAGAGGCTATACCAGGCCATTTGTGCCTTGTATTCCTTAATATAACTAATGATGCGAAAAAATTTCTTCATATTAAAACTATTCCACGAAATAATCAGCAAAGTAACTAATTTTACATCGAATCAACGATTTTGATTGTATGGAAGAAGGTAAAAGACAAAAGCAGGTAGCTGGGGCAATACAAACTGCCCTAAACGAGATATTTTTAAAGCTGGGACTCAATTATTTACAAGGGGGGATGATTTCCATCTCAACGGTAAAAGTGACACCGGATTTATTAGAGGCCAGAATATACCTCAGCTTATTTCAGGTAAATGACACAGATGATTGTTTTAAAAAAATTGAGGCAAAAGCTTGGGAAATTAAGAAGCACCTAGCTGACAATATGAAGCACCAATTAAGACGCATTCCTGTTTTACATTTTTATTTAGATGACACCTTGGATTATGTTTTTAAAATGGACGAGATTTTAAAAAATTTATAAGTGCATTTTTTATTTGCTTGGCGATATTTTAGGGGTAAGTATGCTTTCCAGGCAATACAAATTATTGCATGGGTGAGTGTATTTGCAATTGCTTTAGGTACGGCTGCATTAATCACAGTGCTAAGTGTATCCAATGGTTTTACAGAAGTAGTGAAGGGTTTATATTCGGATTTTTATGCTGATATCAGTATAACTCCCAATAATGCGAAGTATATTAAAATTACAGCTGCACAATACCAAGCTGTTGAAAAAATCACGGGTGTTAAATCATTAAGTAAAGTGGTGGTCAGTAAGGCCTTGCTCGTAAAAGGAAATCAGCAATCAGTAGTTACGGTGAAAGGGGTGTCGCCTTCCTATAAAAATATCAATAAGGTATCTAATTATTTAAAAAGAGGGGAATTTGATTTGGGTAATGTCGCTAGCCCGAAAATTATTATCGGTATTGGCGTAGAACAAAGGCTAGGCTTATTCCAGGAGCCATTGGGCGATACCATGCAATTGTATGCGGTGAATCGAAGTGGCAAATCAATCGCGCAACTGGATCAATTAAATACCTTATCGGTAGTTCAATCGGGGGCGTTTTCCATACAACAGGAATTTGACGAGCAATACATTTTCACGAATGATGGTTTTGCGCAATATTTGTTTGATTTAGCACCGAACGAAATTTCGGGCATTGAGTTATCCATTGACCTGAAATATGAAAAGCAAATTACTGCAAGTATAAAAAAGATATTAGGTAGTGGGGTACAAGTGCAAAACAAGTATCAGCAGAATATTGATTTATATAAAATCATGCAAACGGAAAAGTGGATCATTTTTTTTATACTCGCACTCATCATGATTGTAGCCAGTTTTAATTTAGTTGGGGCATTAACCATGTTGGTGTTGGAAAAGCAAAAAGACATTCATGTATTGCAGGCAATGGGGGCGAGGTCCTGGGATATTCAAAAAATATTTTTACTCTTGTCCGGTATCATGGCTTTCATGGGCGCGCTTATCGGCGGACTGTTGTCTAGTTTATTTTGTTGGCTACAATTAAAATACCACTTAATTAAATTGGGAGGCAATTCATTTGTGATTGACTACTATCCTGTCAAACCAATGTTGATTGATTATATCGCCATTATAAGTTTGGTATTATTTATTTCAATACTAGCAGGTTGGATTCCTGCAAAACGCGCCGCAGACGCCTTTCAAGAAAAGATATAAAAACAGATACTATATCTCATTCATGAGATATAGTGATGGTAGAAAGTAAAAGAAATAAAAAAGAGGATTTAATAGCGATTTTATATTTTATAAAAATCGCTATTAAATCAATAGTCGCCTAGGGTTTCTTCTAATTGACCTAATGCTTTTGCAAGTTGCTCATCGTTAGGCGCAATACCATGCCATTCATGGCTGCCTTCCATAAAGTCAACACCCTTACCCATTTCAGTTTTCATTAATATACAAATTGGTTTGCCTTGCCCAGTTAAAGCTTTCGCTTTATCTAAAGTGGCAACAATTTCGTCCATATTGTGACCATCCATATGTAAAACGGTCCAATTAAATGCTTTGAATTTATCTTCTAAACTATCTAGTGATAATACTTTACTCAATGGGCCATCAATTTGTTGACCATTCACATCTACGGTTGCAATTAAATTATCTACTTTATTATGCGCAGCAAACATGATCGATTCCCAAATTTGTCCTTCTTGTAATTCGCCATCGCCATGTAAACAATAAACAGTGCGATCATCATTATTATATTTTTTTGATAATGCTGCACCAATGGCTACACTCATGCCTTGTCCTAATGAACCACTCGCAATACGAATGCCTGGTAAATGTTCGTGGGTGGTTGGATGCCCTTGTAAGCGAGAATTTATTTTTCTGAAAGTGGCTAATTCTTTTACATCAAAATAACCTGATCTTGCTAGTACTGAATAAAAAACAGGTGAAATATGTCCATTGGATAAAAAGAAAAGATCCTCTCCTTTTCCATCCATAGAAAAACTACTATCATGTTTCAATACCTTAAAATATAAGGCAGTTAAAAAATCGGTACAGCCTAAAGAACCACCAGGGTGGCCGCTTTGTTGTGCATGAACCATTCTTACAATATCTCTTCTAATTTGAGA
>DOMR01000098.1:0-1146 GCA_003509845.1 Chitinophagaceae bacterium
TTGTTACTATTTTTTGTAACAACCACACCAGTCACTTGCCCTTGTAATGCTTGTGTAGCGTTAGCTGGGTTACTACGAACAATGTCCTTAGAGCTAACAGACCCTACGGCACCTGTTAAATCTTTTTTACGAACCGAACCATAACCCACGACTACTACATCTTCTAATGATTTGTTTTCAGTGACTAACTGAATCCTAACCTCATTTTGATTAGTAATAGCTAATTCCTGTGCAGTATATCCCACAGAATTAATGACTAAGGAAACCTTACCAGTTGGTAAAGAAATTGTGAATTTACCATTCGCATCCGTAACGGTGCCTTTGGTTGAATTTTTTTGTGTGACACTAGCGCCTACTAAAGGAACACCGTTATCACCAACAACAGTACCAGACAATGGACGGGTTTGGGCCCATGCAATGCTGGCAAGAAAAGTTAACGACATCATCGTCAAGAGAATTTTTCTCATGGTTTAGCAATTTTAATTTTTAGAAGCAATAAATATAATATACAATTATTTTGTAATATATTAAACATATATACCTTTTGTAAGTTAAATAATTTTTCTGATTTATAGAGTTAGCTCTCTTAATTTAACGAAATCGTTTTCGTCATTCAGGGGTGGGGATTTAAACCCGCAATAACCCCGCTTTTGATAAATGGGTGACTGGCTTATTGTCCCAAAATAATTCAAAGTCGCTTAAGCCGGCTTGCGTATAACTATTTTTCACATCAGCTAATAATAGCCCATTGGAATTTTGAATATTAATTTGAGAAAGTAATTTTAATAACCATGCCCCTTTATCGCTTGCTACATTTATGGTAAAAGCATTTTTGTTGGATTGAAACTCCATCGTCATCTCCTCCCACTTATTTCCTTTTTTTGATTTCTGAATAATCGTAGTACTCGGTAAAACGCCCAGCCAAATTACCTTATAATTAGTGGATGTATTTAAATCAGGTTCATTAATTGCTTTTTGTATAAAGTGGGGCGCAATCGTTGTATTAGGCACTTTAAAATCAAACCATTTTTGTAACGGAAATTCAAAACAATTTCCATGCATATAATTAAACAATGCTTTTTTTAATCCGAAACCAAACAATTCGTGATCGGCGCCAGTAGGATCGGTATGTGCAATATCATTATT
>DOMR01000098.1:1218-2570 GCA_003509845.1 Chitinophagaceae bacterium
CCTACGGGACTATGTGCTGTCATGGTAAACAAATGCCAAAAAGCAGACTGCAAAACGCCAGTTTCAAATAATTGCCTTACCATTTCCAAGGAGTCAATGGTTTCTTGCACTGTTTGTGTTGGAAATCCATACATTAAATAAGCATGTACCATAATACCTGCTTCAGAAAAATGTTTGCTTACTTTAGCCACCTGTGCAACAGTAATTCCTTTTTGTATGAGTTCCAATAATCGGTCAGAGGCAACTTCAAGACCACCACTCACTGCAATACACCCGGATGCTTTTAATAAATAACAAAGGTCTTGTGTAAAGCTTTTATCAAAACGAATATTTGCCCACCAGCTCACCACTAATTTTCGTTTTATAATTTCAATGGCTACCGCTTTCATCATCGATGGTGGCGCAGCCTCATCCACAAAATGGAATCCATTTTGCCCTGTTTTATTAATTAACTCCTCCATCCTATCCACCAATAAACTAGCGGATATAGGTTCGTAGCTTTTAATGTAATCTAAGGAAATATCACAAAATGTACATTTGGCCCAATAACATCCATGCGCCATGGTTAGTTTATTCCATCTACCATCACTCCATAAACTATGCATAGGATTGGCAATTTCAATCACTGAAATATATTTATCCAACCATAGTCCTTCATAATCAGGCGTTCCTACCTGGCCTTGTTTATAATCAGTGCAGCTGGTATTATTAATATAGGTGACTGTATTATTAACAAGTGTAAAACATCTTTTTAATTCAGTTAATTCCTTTTTACCATCAATATGTTCAATTAAAATTTCCAATGGCGCTTCCCCATCATCTAAAGTGATAAAATCATAAAATTCAAATACACGAACATCACTCAGCGAACGCAGCTCCGTATTTGCAAAACCACCGCCCATGGCAACTTTAACATGCGGCATATTTTTTTTAATCCACTGACCACACCTCAGCGAGGTATATAAATTACCAGGGAATGGCACCGAAATACAAACTAATTTCGGTTGCACTTTATTTAAACAATCTGCTAAAATTTTAATTAATATTTCATCCAAATAAGTATAGGGTAATTTTAATGCGTTGTATAATTCATCAAATGAATTCGCAGATCTCCCTAAGCTTTCCGCATATCGACTAAATCCAAAATGCGCATCGACCGTTTCCTTAATCAAATCACCCAAGTCCTCTAAATACATGGTGGCAATATGCTTGGCCCTATCTTGTTTGCCCATACTACCAAATGCCCAGTTTAAATCATCCATTTGCACAAAGCGATTTGCTTCTGGTAAAAATTGTCGGGTGCAAATGGTATGCGCTAATGTATTTTGTTTGCCCTGTAAAAACTGTATAAC
>DOMR01000098.1:2618-13321 GCA_003509845.1 Chitinophagaceae bacterium
AATATAGGTGTCGCGTAATGCAATAATCCGCAAGCTATTTCCGGAAAGTGTTAGGTCACTGGATTCGGTTTTTGCTTGGATGGTTGAGAAAAGTTTTTCAAGCCCTTTTTTGCTAAACAATTCCATGGTGACTTCAATACCTAAATCAGCTTGAACAGTAGCAATATTTTTTGTATTAAAAAACCCTTTCAAATACGCAGTAGCCGGATACGGTGTATTTAATTGCGTAAAAGGAGGTGTTATTAATAATACAGGTGCTTCCAAAACAATAATTTATAGGTAAAATTAAGGATTCGGGGCGGCAGTAATGCGATTTATCCGTATAAAGTTTTAACTAAATAAACGAATCAGCGGATGGAATATCTGATGCCTTTTTAAAAATTTATCTAATGCCAACAATTTCAATTTTGGAATATCCTCATTAAACAACTTGATCCTACTAGTAGAAAAAATATAACTTTTTGTAAAACATTATTTAACTTCCTTTAATAATCAATATCGTTATAATGAAAATTAAAAGCAACCTTTTATTATACAGCTGCCTATCTGTATTTTTTCAACTTTTGTTGATCACGGCAAATTCACAAACCCCCATACTTCGTTGGGAGAAAATGGCCAATGGCGTTTGGAAAGCAAAAATAGGCAAGCCTGAAACCAACAACTTATTAAGTATCTCCGAATCAAAGCCTAAAACATCCGCTATCAATGAAATGAGTGCTGTAGCATTTCCACTTAGCCCTAATGAAATAAAATTTGAAATTTTTGACGGTAAAACTTATTTAAGATTTCCACTAGAAAAAGCGGAAAAAATATTTGGCTTAGGATTGAATTTTAAAACCGTGGAACAAAGAGGCCGAATACTTCGACTACATGAGGACCATTATGACGGCGTGGACAACGGCAGATCACATGCACCCATCCCCTTTTATGTTTCCTCCAAAGGCTATGGTGTATTTATAAATTCAGCAAGGTATATTGACATATGGGTAGGCACTGGCGTTCGGGTGGATAGTAAAAATCCACCTGTAGTGCGTGACCGAAATACGGATCGCAAGTGGTCGGCTGCGCCCTATTCAGATAATGTAGAGGTGCTCATTCCGGCGGAGGGCGTTGAACTTTATGTATTTGGTGGTCCAAGTACACTTGATGCTGTAAGCCGATTTAATTTATACCAAGGAGGGGGTTGTTTACCACCCAAATGGGGCTTGGGATTTTGGCATCGTACCCCTACTTTATTTAATGACCAACAACTGCTAGCCGAAGTGGAAGGTTTTACCAAACACCAATTCCCTTTGACGGTAATTGGTTTGGAACCAGGTTGGCAAAGTAAGGCCTACCCATGTACTTACGAATGGGATAGCACCCGATTCCCCGATCCCAAAGGGTTAATTAGCAATTTAAAAACTAAAGGGATTTACACCAATCTTTGGATCAACCCCTACCTATCGCCTGATGCGAAAATATTGCCAGCATTGAAACCATACACTGCATCGCACACGGTTTGGACAGGCTTTATTCCTGACTATTCCATGAAGCAAACCAATACCATTATTGGAAATCACTTTCAAAAAAATTTACTAAATATTGGGGTGAGTGGATTTAAAATGGATGAAAATGATGGATTTGATTTTTGGTTATGGCCAGATGTCACCAAGTTTCCTTCCAAAATTCCAGCAGAAGTGATGCGACAAACTTATGGCGTGATGATGCAGAAATTAAACACTAATTTATTTCGCGCAAACAATACGCGCACTTATGGTTTAGTTCGTGCTAGCAATGCAGGTGCAACAGCATTCCCATTCGTCATATATAATGATTACTATAGTCATCGTGACTTTATAACCGCACTCATTAATAGTTCCTTTATAGGCACTTTATGGACCCCTGAAGTACGAAGTTCAGGTTCGGCTGAGGATTGGCTAAGACGTATGCAAACGGTTTGTTTTTCCCCTATGGCAATGTTAAATGCTTGGGCAGATGGCACCAAGCCTTGGACCTTTCCCGAAGTGGAAAAACAAGTAGCCGATGTCGCTAATTTAAGAATGCAATTAATCCCATACTTATATACTTGTTTTGCAGAATATGCATTTTATGGTCGCCCCCCATTTAGGGCAATGAACTTAGTAGATGGATTTGCGGCAATAAGTAAAGAAGAAAGCGCAAAATTGGACGCTGAGAAAAATCCTTATAAAATGGCTGCAAAAAAAGAAATTAAGGACCAATACATGGTAGGTGATCAATTATTAATTGCGCCCTTATTTACTGGAGAAACCAGCAGAAAAGTAATTTTACCTGCAGGAAAGTGGTACGATTTTTATACAGGTAAATTGGTGGGCGAAGGTGAAGTAATCACCGTTACCCCTGGATTAGACCATATCCCTGTATTTGTTCGTGATGGTGGTATTGTTCCAATGACCAATAGCAATACAGTAGCTGAAGGAAAATATGATTTAATCATTAAACATTATGGAGATAAAGAAGCAAGCTACCGTTTATATGATGATGATGGTAAAACTTTTGACTACGAAAAAGGCGCTTACACTTGGAGAACAGTAAGTATAAAAAGAGATAAAAATGGCCAATTGGTTGGTGCCATTTCAGCAGGAGATAAAGGGAAGCCCAACAATATCGGCAAAGTAAGTTGGGAGTTTATAACAAAATAAAAGTTGCTGGACTCAACGTCCGATTTTGTGTCTGTGTCTTCCTAAATAAAAAAGCCTTTCCGAAATCGGAAAGGCTTTTTTAATATCGAACACGCTTAAGTAGCGTATACTATTTTTTCTTTAATACTAAATTGTAAGTACCAAAACCACCTTGATCCACTGTATAAGCAATGGCAAGTGTAATTGTTTTACTACATGGTGCAACAACGCTTGTAGCACTTGCTGAAACTGCCATATTCGGGTTAGTATAAGCTAACTGCCAAGTAAACGCATTTCCTACTTTTTGTTTCGCAATAGTCGCTTGGTTATTCAATGTGTTAATACTTACAATAATTGGTAAAGGACTTGTTACATAAGGGTTAATAAAGGAGAATGAGTTGTTGCTAATTTTAGTGAACTTAACAACTTCACCTGGGCTGAAATCGCCAAATCCATCAGAAACTACCAAAAAGTCACCTTCATAAATAGCTGGATCGTAAGCACAAATAGCTGCAAAACGAGCAAAATCACTATATAAAGGGAATGCTATAATACCAGGACCATTACCTAATCCTGTTGCTGGGAATGCTTCAAATTTATTTACACCAACATATAAGTCAGGTGCAAAGTCATAGGTATCGCCCAATGCAACAGCAACACCAAATAAGGCTGCAATGTCAGCAGATGTAACTGTTAATGAATATGGAAGTGTTGTCACATCTTTTTTCATCACTTTTACATTGGCATTAGAACCATTTTTTCTTACTACGATGTCCACTTTGTCTGGAGGAGTAGCTCCAGGAAAGTAAAGACTAACTTTAAATTTACCTGAGAACCCCGCAAGGTTCAACAAATCAATCGCTTGTGATCCAGTTGACTCAATGCTAGTTGATACCACTGGTACATCTTTGATGACAACACTTGACCTAACTCCTCCGTCATCCTTCTTACAACCAGCGAAGGCGATCATAAGACCTAAGGTTAAGGCCGCAAATATGTTTATTTTTCTATTTTTCATAATCTATTAATTTTATTTTAATATATCAAACGAGTATATAATTATTATCCAGCTGGTTGCCAAAATACACGATAAGATTCTGGTACTTTTTGTGGTGGTGAACTAGAATTTAATTGTAACTCATTTGTACTAAATGGTAATGACCAAGGGTATGCTCTATCGTTAGCTACAGGAACTGTTTTTGGTTCCGGAGTGGTTACACTTGTAACAGTACCAATAGGTGCTGGTGAAAATAATACAGGGAACCTAGTTCTTCTGTAATCAGTCCAGTTGTCAACAGGATTTTCAATTCTGTTGATCCATTTTTGAGTCATAATAAATTCCAATCTTTTTGAAGCTGTTGATGCTTTATCATAAGCGTCAAGTACAGCAGTTTTATATGTTGTAGTCGCAGCTAAAGTTGCAATAGCAGGAACCACTTGTGGCGCACCTGCAGAAGCTGGCTTAATAAAGTTGATGATAATATGATCCATTTGTGAGAATGATGCATTTAGTGCGTTACTAAATGCTGTTTTTTCATTTCCAGTTACAACACCCGCATTGATTAATTCTGCTTCAAGATATAATCTGTCAGCATAAGTAATAAACTGATGAGGAAGTGCTCCAGTTCCAGCATTAATCGCTCCTAATTGTGTAATAGTTCTTGCACCACCATCTTCATATCTACCACCTGCAGGGTATAAACCTAACAAGGAGTAAGTTGCACTGTTTGATCCATCACGACAAGGACCATTTGAACCAAATAAAATAGTGATAAAACCACCATCACGATAATCTGGACAGTTTTCAGGTGTACCTGTTGCTGATTTTTGATTATAGATATAGTAAGGAATTCTTGGATCAGAAATATTAGTAAAAATATTTGGATTTCTACCTTTCATGATCTCATATAACCAAGGGCTAAATAACTGAGAACCACGTTGTGTAGCATTATAATCACCATAAGCAGGGTGTCTGTCATCTGTAGTACCAAAAGGTCCAAAAGGTAGCATAAAACTTTCCGCTTGTGAATTGATCAAAGTAGTAGGAGATGCTAATAAAGCAGTTACTTGTGCTTTTACATCTTGTACCAATCTAACTTGCGTATACAACTTTAATTTAAGTGTATTCGCTGCTTTAATCCAGTTAGCAGTGTTTCCTTTATAAATGTAATCGTCATTCCCTGGCTTTGAAGCATTTGGTGCTTTGTTGTTGATATCAGCAACACCTTCGTCAATCAATTTAATTAATTGCGGATAGATGTCAACTCCTTTATCAAACTTAGGTTGTTTAACACCTTGGTCAAATTTATTAGATTCAGTAAAAGGACAATCCCCATAAACGTCTACTAAAATACTGAATGAATAAGCTTTCAAAATTTTAGCTACACCCGCATAAGTAAAACGCGTTTCCGCAGTTCCTTGCTTAATGATCACATCCAAATCCTTGATAGCGCCATATAAGCCTTCCCATCCAGCAGAACCTGCACCATATCTGTCAGCACCCACACGACCTGTTGTTTGGTGTGTATACACTGAGGCGATGCTTCCAAGTCCTGTACCTAATGCTACGTTACGAGCAATTGCCAACTCGGCATTACTTAACAATAACGATACAGGTACTGCAGTTGGACTGTTTAGGTTTTTATTTACGTCAAGGAATTTTTGACAGCTTGGTAAAACAAGCGCAAACATTACCAATACGGTAAAAGTTTTTATATAATATATTTTCTTTCTCATAGTTGAAAATTTAAGTATGATGATTAGAAAGTTATGTTTAAGTTAAGACCGAATCTTTTAGTACTTGGAGCACCACCAGTTTCTACACCTTGCGCTGTACCAGAAACTACTGAGTTGATATCTGGATCAAAGTGAGTGTATTTAGGGACATTAGGTGCTAAGTACCAAAGGTTACGACCACTAAATGAAAGTGTTGCAGCAGATAGTTTTAATTTCTTTATTAAACTAGGAGACACGTTATATGCTAATACAATCTCTCTTAATCTGTATACAGTGCCATCAAATACGGAGTATTCAAACGCACCATTTGTTGCGAAAGTTGCACCGGTTCCAGCTGGTGAGAAATACAAGTCATTGGTTGTTAATCTTGTTTGGTTAGGTACCATTTGACCATTCACCAATAAAGGAACATAATGGTTTAAACCATCTTTACCAGGTACTGGAGTTGCACTACCATAAACCCCTTCAACAACTCTATTTTTTTCTCTGTCCTCATTATCCTTAGTAACACCGCGACCTAACATACTGTTGATGGTTTCAGTGTAGAAATCACCTCCTTTGGTCATATCCCAAAGCACACTTAATTCAAACGCTTTGTATGCAAATCTGTTAGTAATACCTATTTTATAATCCGCATTTGGATCACCCACCATTTGTGGATTTGGATCAACAAATGGAGCACCATTAGAAGGGTTGATGATTAATCGACCATCATCAGTACGCGCTGAACGACTACCTCTTAAATAACCATAAGGGAAACCAGGTTCAATCCAGTTGTAACCACCAATGATATCTCTTGTTAAACCAGGTACTAATTTTTCAACAGTATTTTTGTTTTTAGTAAGAATTCCTCTTACATTCCATTGGAAATCTGTTTTGTCAACAATTTTTAAATCAACAGCCGCTTCCCAACCTGTATTACGCACCTCACCTAAGTTGGTATAGAATGAACTAAAACCAGTTGTTTGAGGTAAACCAATTGCATAAATCAAATTAGTAGATTTTTTATCATACCAAGTCAATTCAGTCATTACACGACCACCAAAGAAACGCATTTCAGAACCAAGTTCTAATTCCTGTGTAAACTCAGGTGTCAAATCTGGGTCGTAGTTGGAATTACCTCTAGATGCCAAAGATTGACCTTGGAAACCTGCAGAGTTTAATCCAAAGATAGCCTCACCATTTCCAGGTGCAGCATCATTACCCACTCTTGCAAAACCTGCACGTAATTTACCATAATCAATAATACCTTTCTTCACCTTAAACGCATCTGTCCAAATTAATGAAGTAGATACCCCTGGGTAAAAATATTGCGCATTTTTATAAGGAAGTGTTGAAGTTAAATCTGTTCTTCCAGTAAAGTTGATGAAAGCGAAACGTCTATAATCCAATGACGCCTCACCGAAGAAACCAACCAATCTTCTTTTTGATCTGCTATCACCACTAAAACGTTGCGTTGAAGTATTCGTAAGATTAAATAAACCTGGAATTACAAAGTTCACACCTTGTACTTGTTGTGCTCTTGACATTCTCTGGTTGATATCATTACCTAATTTCATATCTAAACTCCAATCATCGTTAATTTTTGGCGTATAAATCGCTACTAAAGTAGATTGTAATTCTTGTTGTCTGTTCACTACCTCGGTAATGTTACCTAATAGATTATCTGTTCCTCCATATGAAGATTTATTAATGATTTGATCCCTGTATAGCGCGTAACTGTTCACACCCGCGTTATAATCTATTCTGAATTTACTATTGAATTTGTAAGAAGCTCTTAAAGTTGCTACCAAACGATCATCAATTGAAGTGATGGTGTTATTATAAGCACCCCAAATTGGGTTCGTATATTGTCCGTCATTGAAACCAATTTGTGCACCAGCTCTGTTTTGAGTAGGGAAGCCTGCGATATCCCAGTTTCTAGCCTGAGTAAAGGTACGACCCCACCCAGTAATGAAACTTTGCGCAGCTCCTATAAATCCACCTAATTGTTCTGCCCTAGCATAGGATAAGCTAGACCCGATGGTTAATTTTCCAATACTTGTTTGACCACCGACACTGATATTATTTTTCTTGTAACTCGTATTTGTGATATAACCTTTTTGGTCAACACGAGAAATAGTTACGTTAAATAATGTATTTCCTTCACCACCGCTTAAACCTACTGAATTCTCAAATAAGTTTCCTGTATTAAATAAATCAGAAACGTTATTAGGATATGCTTTGTAAGCAGCCATACCATTTGGAAATAATTCAGGATAAGAACTAGACATAGTCGCCCAAGTGGTTGCTGGAATTGAATCCACCCCTGAAAGTGATCTACGAAGCACATTACCTGATCCATCATAAATATTACCAGATCCAAATTTACCACCCCAAGAACCATTTGCTCCTTGTACTCTAAAATTGGCACCCGCACCGTAAGTATTTTGAAACTCAGGTAAAGCAGCAATAGTCTCTTGGCTATAACCTGCTCTATAAGTAACGTTTAAAGATTTTTTTCCTTTTCTAGGCGCACCGGATTTAGTTGTAATCAATAAAACTCCGTTTGCCGCTCTTGATCCATATAAGGAAGCAGCTGCAGCACCTTTTAAGATATTGATTGATTCAATATCATTCGGGTCAATATCACCAAAACCAGAGCCATAAGCACCACCACCACTAAAAGGGCTTGAAGTATTTATCACTGGATTACTATAAGGGATACCATCCACAACGATCAAAGGCTCACCACCATTAAAAGAGGAAACCCCTCTAATTTGGATACGGCTAGCCGCACCTGGAGCACCTTGTCCTGATCTGATATCAACACCGGGTACTTTACCAGCAAGACCTTTCAAGATGTCTGGTTCAGATTTTTGTAAAACTGTTGTAGGATCCACTTTCGATACCGCATATCCTAATGCTTTATCAGAACGTCTAATACCCATCGCTGTTACCACTACTTCAGATAAATCAGATCCTGTAGAAGTAAGTGTAACGTTAATTACATTACTCGCTCCGACAGTAATTTCCCTTGTGCCAAATCCAACACTAGAGAAAACTAATACGTTTCCTTTAGCAGCGCTAATTTTATAAATACCTGCCTCATTAGCTGCAGCTCCCCTATTTTTGTTTGATTTAATTACAACAGATGCAGAAGGAATGGGAGTCCCTTTGTCATCTGTAACCTTACCAGATATGGTTAGGTCTTGAGACTGACCCGCAATTGCGAAAAAAAGCATCGCGACAACGAGACTAGACAAGATTTTTCTCATGTTAGTTAATTTTAAAATTTAGTACCCATTATTAATGGAGCATGCAATATAATAAAGAAATGTTAATTTTAAAAAAATTATTATTTGGTAATGAAAGCTAATCGATTGATTACCAATATATAAGTATTTATATATTGTATTTTAAACTTGATAAATTATTATATATGTAGTTTACCAAAAACGACTCCCATGCAGCCAAACTAACACAATCTACTGTTTATGAACTAGTTGTATTATGTCAATTTGAAATTGGTACCTTTAATCTAAATCCCTTTTTGATTGTCAAACACTCCATTTGGAAATTAATAAAAAGCGATTTTTTTCCAAAAACGAAAATTTTCTTACAAAACACAAACCCTACCAATTAAAATATTCTAGCATGAATAAAAAAAAGTGGCCATTCGTTTTAATTGGAATATTGACAATTTTCAATAACACATTTGCGCAAAAAATATTAACGAATAATTTAAGGGAAAAAGAAATTTACACTGTTACCCGAAATACACCCAGTCCTTCCAATGGCGAATCCCCTAAATTTAATTCCCCTAGTTTTCAATGGCCTGCCAAAAAAAATGCAACCTATCGTGTTCGAATTTCAACTTCAAAGAAATTCGATCAAGCATTGATCGAAAAAACTAATATTACATTTGCAATATTTAATCCACATCAACAATTAACACAAGGAAAATGGTACTGGCAATATAAAATAAATCAAGAAAATTGGAACCCTATAGATTCCTTTGAAATCAATACTTCCACACGAATTTTTCCAACTGTTTCGATAGCAAAAATTATAAATAATATCCCTGCTACGCATCCTCGAGTTTTAATCAATAAATCTGAAATAAATGATTTTAGATTAAACGCAAGCAAAACGAAAGAAGCCCTTGCAATTATAAAGGAAGCGAATAAAATTTTAACGACTCCCATTCCAAAAGAAGGGGGCGCATTACCGAAATACCAAGGAAAAGATAAATTCGAAAATGAAAAAATTGCATCACTTGCAAGTAAATGGAGTGGTAGAAAAGTACAGGAAACCTTAAATATATTTTCACAAGCCTATATATTAACAGGAGATGAGAAATATTTTAAAATTGCTAAATTATGGATGTTAGAAGTGGCTACCTGGGATCCGATGGGGCCTTCACATACCAACAATTTTGCCGACGGTGGTATTATGTCAAGTTTGGCCATTGGATTGGACAGTTTTTGGGATTTGCTTACTGAATCAGAGCGACTATTGATCAAAAAAAATGTAAGCACGCGTGCGGACCAATTTTATAAATTATGGATAAACCAAGTGGAAGCAAGATCTTCTTCCATGCATGTGTGGCAACATATCATGCACAATTTATTGGAAACTGCATTGGCATTAAAAGGAGAACACCCTACCGCTGAAAATTGGATCGAATACGTCTATGAACTCTGGATTGCGCAATCACCTAAAATGGCCGAAGAGGATGGTGCATGGATTAATGGCAGTGCCTATTTTGGGATGAATGCGTTAAGCTTAATTGATATTCCCAGCATATTTAAAAAATTATCTGGCGTTGATTTCATGACTGCACCTTGGTTTAAAAATAATCCAACATGGTTAATTTATTCCTTCCCGCCAAATTCCACTTCCGATGGGTTTGGTAATGATGGCGAAAGATATAAATTTCCTTGGATCAATTATGCAGGATATACAGATGCACTAGCAAGATTAACAAATAATCCATCTGCAGCCTGGTATGCAAATGCAGTTGCAAAAAGTGAAGGAAAAGAAATTGCTGATGATGCAGAATTCAGATGGTTTCGCATTCGAGATGCAATAAAAAAAACAACCGCATTAAAATCAGCACCAATTAAACAAGATGCATTTTTTCCAGAAGTGGGTGTAGGCTATATGCATACAAATGTGCAAGACACAAAAAATGATTTGATGCTTTCATTGCGCAGCAGTCCTTTTGGACCTATGTCGCACACACATGCCGACCATAACACTTTTAATATTGCTTACGGTGGTAAAAGATTATTTTATAACACAGGCTATCGGCCAGCCATGGGCGATCCCCATTTTTTAGGC
>DOMR01000158.1 GCA_003509845.1 Chitinophagaceae bacterium
GGTAATGCTACGCATCAAATACACCGTAATGAATGAAGTAATTTCATGTTCATTGTATTTCCCATTGGAGATGTCCACCAATACTTCCATGGCTTGTTCCCTGGTTAAGGACTTGTGTTCAAATAAATATTGTAATATTTTTTTCATCGTATTTCTAGTGTTAAAATATTTTTTAAATTTTTAACCAGTTATTAATAATTTTACCGCCCTCAGGTGTTAATACACTTTCAGGATGATATTGCACCCCCTTTACATCATAAGTTTTATGCTCTAAGGACATGATATATCCATTTTCATCTTTTGAAGTAACAATCAAATCAGCAGGGAAGTTTTTTTCGTCCACCACCCAACTATGGTATCGTCCCACACTAAATTTAGCAGGCAAGCCTTCAAACAATACCGAAGGCGTTGTTAATTCAATAGGGGTAGCGATGCCATGATACACTTTTGATAAATTAGTTAATTGACCACCAAAGGATTCACCAATAGCTTGCTGCCCCAAACAAACACCAAAAATGGATTTGCTTGCAGCGTACTCCTTAATCAACGGCAATAACAAGCCCGACTCGGAAGGCACACCTGGACCTGGCGATAATAAAATTTTATCGTAAGCTTTAACCGCTTCTAATGCAATTTCATCATTACGAAAAACTTCCACCACTGCTTTTGGTGCTAATTCTTTGATTAATTGCACCAAGTTGTAGGTAAAGGAATCGTAATTGTCAAATACTAATATTTTCATTTTCACTTTATTTTCTTTCTAATTTAACCTTGATTTATTTTTTATATTTCGATGTAATTCAAAATATTTTTTGTTTTATTCGTGAATCTTTTCAGCCAATACCATGGCCATTTTTAATGCATTAAGTTTGTTATTCACCTCTTGTAATTCATTTTCAGGTACACTTGCGGCAACCACTCCAGCACCTGCCTGATAAGTCAAAGTGTTTTGCTGACTCAAAAAAGTACGAATCATGATTGCTTGATTACAACTGCCATCAAAACCTACAAAGCCAATACAACCGCCATAATAGGATCTTTTGGTAGGCTCCATCCCGTCAATTAACTGCATCGCCTTAAATTTAGGTGCCCCACTTAATGTCCCTGCAGGAAATGTTTTTGAAATCAATTGAAAAGGATTTGCATCCTTAGCAACTGACCCTTCCACTTCACTGACCAAATGAATCACATGACTATAATAATGTACCTGACGGTAATGCTTTACGTGAACATCGCTACATACCCTACTTAAATCATTGCGAGCTAAATCAACCAACATCACATGTTCTGCATTTTCCTTCGGATCATCCAATAATTTCTGTGTCATTATAGCATCCGTTGCTTCATCCCCACTTCTTTTAAAAGTTCCTGCGATTGGATGCACCACCGCTTTACCATTTTTAATGATGATTTGCGCTTCCGGTGAAGATCCCATCAATTTATAATCCCCGTAATCAAAAAAGAACAAATATGGCGAAGGATTAATGTTCCGTAAGGTGCGATACACATTAAATTCATCGCCTTGAAAGGATTGCTGAAATCTGCGACTTAATACAATTTGAAATACATCCCCTCTCATGCAATGTTGAATTCCTTGCTTCACCACTTTTATAAATTCGGCATCCGTTTGGTTGACCCTTTCAGTTCCTTTGATGAAAAAAGGATATTGCGGGACATCCTTACTTTTAATAAAAGACAGCAAAGCGTTGTATTCGGAATCAATCCCATCTATTTTATTTTCACAAATGAATATTTCATCTTTAAAATGATTAAACGCAATCACATATTGATACAATCGATAGCGCATTAAAGGAATAATATCAGCTTCCTTTTTAAACTGAATAGAATCAAAAAATGGAATGGCATCATAAGTAGTATAGCCATACAAGCCTTGGCCAAAAGAAGCTTCTTTTAAGTTAGCGACTTTCATTTCATATTGTTGCATATAGGACCAAATACGATCAGGCGCATCATGCACATGATGGATGGTTTCTTTTTCAGGCTCTTGATTCGGATATTTATATTCAATCTGATTTAAAGAAGAAATCTCAATTCCGCCAATCGCATTTACGCCAATAAAAGAATAGCTATTTTCTGAAGCATGCGAATCCGTACTTTCTAATAAAATGGTATCACGAAAACGATCCCTTAAGCGCAGGTAAATACCTACCGGCGTAAAAGTATCGGCTAACATTTTTGTTACTTCCGTTTGAATTACAATTTTTTTCATTTTTTCCTTTGGTCATTTAGTAAAAAAATAAACCCCAACATTGCTGTTAGGGTTTATGTATAATTTGACAATATAGTTATGTCACTACAATACCCTAACGGATTTTGTATGCCACCACCATATATTGTTTGTTTTTATCATCTTATTGCAAATTTAAGGAAAATGCCTTTATAAATCCAAAAAAAGTAAGGTTTACCCTATCAATTGTTAGCCACGGATCAGGTGACAGTCCTTACAAAACCCCCTTGGTACTCGGCAACTGGTCACTGGCTGGATTGCGATGTACCGCCATTTTAATGGCCTTAGCAAAGGCTTTAAATATGGCTTCAATTTTATGATGCTCATTTTCCCCTTTACAGCTAATATTTAAATTGGCTTTTGCTGCATCACTGAAAGATTTAAAAAAGTGGAAAAACATTTCAGTCGGCATTTCACCTACTTTTTCACGAGTAAAACTAGCATCCCATACAATCCAATTGCGCCCTCCAAAGTCAATTAAAACTTTGGCTTCTGCCTCATCCATTGGAAGTGCATAACCATATCTTTCCATGCCCCGCTTATCAGCTAAACCCAAAGCAAAAGCTTCTCCCAAAGCAATCCCTACATCTTCAATGGTATGGTGTTCATCGATATGCAAATCCCCATCGCAGTTAATCGCTAAATCAATGGAACCATGTCTTGCAATTTGCTCCAACATATGATCAAAAAAGCCCAATCCTGTTTTAATATCCGCTTGACCGCTACCATCCATATTTAAAGAAATACTAATTTTAGTTTCCTTCGTATTTCTTTCATGTTGTACTTTTCTCAAACCTAATTTTAAAAAAGAATAGATGGCCGACCAGTTCCTTGTCTCTAACGCGATGGTGCTTTTAAATGCGAAAGCTTGTTCAGGCGTCAATTCATGATTGCCCGATTTAAAATAAATCGCCTTGCAACCCATGTTTTTTGCTAATTGTATATCACTCCATCTGTCACCAATGACAAATGAATTTGCAATGTCAAAATTTTCATTATTCATCAAATGCTGAACAAGGCCAATCCCAGGCTTACGCGTTGGCAAATTATCCTTGGCAAAAGAAGTGTCCACTTTTATCTCATCAAAAACAAAATTTTCTGCAGCTAAAGTGCGTATCATTAATTGCTGAAAAGGTTCAAAATGATTCGTTGGATATGCATCAGTCCCTAATCCATCTTGATTGGTTACCATCACCTTATAAAATCCTAACTCAGTAGCAATTTTATTCAAATTAGTTATTGCGCCAGGAACAAAACTTGTTTTGTCAATATGATCAATCTGAAAATCGATTTTTGGTTCTTCCAGTATAACACCATCTCGATCAATAAATAATATAGGACGCATAATTTAAAATTTAACTCGCAAAGTGATTCACTACTTTGCACTTGTTTTTTGATTCCCTTTAATTGCTTGTTGCACTTGAACGGTGGTTACTTTTGTTGCTTTATTACTCCAACTAGTTCTTATATAACTTAACACATCACTAATTTGCGCAGGCGTCAAATCAGGATTCGCCGTCATTGAATTACTATAATATAAACCATCTAGCTCCACCCTTTCATTAAAACCATTTTTTATAATTTTTACCAACCTGGCAATATCATTACCAATTACATTGCTTGCCCCATCCAAGGGTGCATTCATATTTGGAACGCCACCCCCATCTGATTGATGACAAACCAAACATTTGGTCTGATATATTTTTTTTCCGTTTTCTAAATTTTGTGCCTGTGTTTTAATTGAAACAAATAACATTATAATTATTGCTCCAAAAAGAAAACATCGAATTTTACTATTACCCATATGCAAATAAAATATTTAGAAAATTATTTTTGATAAGAAATTTTAAAAATAGACCCCTTCGTATCATCACTAACATAAATGGATCCATCAGGTCCTTGTGCTAAACCGCAAGGTCTCGCTTTCGCATTTCGTGTGCTGGTAATTTTAGCACCTTCCACCGTTCCTGCAAATCCATTGGCAAATATTTCCCACTCCCCTGTCGCTTTGCCATTTTTAAAAGGAACAAATGCAACAAAAAATCCTTCCTGAGGCAATGGCGCTCTATTCCATGAACCATGAAAAGTGATAAATGCCCCATTTTTATATTTTGCAGGAAATTGATTGCCTGTATAAAATAATACGCCCATGGGTGCCATATGTGCTGGAAATGCGACTGCTGGATTTTTAATATCACTAGCGCCTTCTTTTTTACCATCTCCG
>DOMR01000020.1 GCA_003509845.1 Chitinophagaceae bacterium
TTATGGTGGGGCACTTGCTTATGCAATTAGTGAGGAAAAATTTTTCAAAAAAGCTTTACCTGTGGTTAATTACTTAAAGTTTAGATTAGGATATGGACAAAATGGTAACCAAGGTATTGATCCTTATGAAACGATGGCAAATATAGCTTCTGGATCTACTGTATTTGGATCAACAAGTACCTTGTTTATTTATCAAGGTAACTTATCTAACCTAGGTTTATCATGGGAAAAAACCACAACTACAAATTTTGGGTTAAACTTTGCCATGTTTAATAATCGCGTTACGGGTGATTTGAATATCTATCAAAGTCAAACAACAGATCAATTATTAACAAGATCATTGCCTAGTTTATCTGGTTTTGGATCCGTTAGAACCAATATCGGTCAAGTAGATAACCAAGGTGTTGAAGCATCTATTACTGGTGTAATTATTGAACCAAAAAGTGCCAATGGAATTCGTTGGGAAGCCACTGCAAATTTATGGATGAATAGAAACAAAGTGGTTGCTTTAACTGGCGTTGACGCAGATGGCAATGGTATTGAAGATGATGATTTAGGAAATAGATGGTTTATTGGAAAACCAATTGGCGCTATTTATGATTATCGTGTTGATGGTATTGTGCAAACAGGCGATGCAGAATATATCTCAAAATATGGCGCAAAGCCAGGTGATTTGAAAATACTAGATATTAATGGAACTAAAAGAGATGATGGTTTACCTGATGGAAAAATAAACTCATTTGATAGAACCATTGTAGGTTATGTACAACCTCGTTATAGTTGGAGTTTTGCGAATACGGTTTCTTATAAAAATTGGCAATTTTATTTCAATTTTAATGCAATCACAGGTGGCGGATCTGAAAATTATTATAACTCACCAAATTCAACTTATAACTTAAGCACTTTTGGAAATAACCAACAACAAAACTGGTTAAATAAGGAATATTGGACACCTGAAACTCCAAGTAATACATTTGCGCGACCTAACTATTCAAATCCTTATGGCTATAGTTATCCTCATGCTCGTACATTTATTCGTTTGCAGGATGTGAGTTTGCAATATGCACTTAACGCTAAGCAAATAGAAAAATTAAAAATTAAGGGATTGAAGTTTTATGTTTCAGCAAGAAATCCAATTGTGTTTAGCGACTGGTTAGGATTAGACCCTGAAAATGGTGGTGTACTTGGCCAATCGAATCCTGTCTTTAAGACCATTAATTTTGGAACCACTTTAACTTTTTAATCACTAGAATAATTAATAATATTATGAAAAATCAAATAAAAAAAGTATCAATTGTTCTGTTTGCTTTTTGTTTTTTAATCAGCTGTAAGAAGGATGATGCTGCTTTTTTAGAAGAAATTAGAAAAGATGGATTAACGGTAGACAATGCGTTAATCACAAAAGCGCAGTTTGAATTAGCCTTAAATAGTTGTTACAGACAAGTACAATATTTTTATAACTCCACTGATGGATGGACTGATTATTGGCACTTGGGTGTAAATATAGATGTCGCGGCTACCACCACAATTTATATTTCGGATCCATCTGCACCTTGGATTGATTACACAAAAATAAATTCTCAAGATGCACAATCTGCAAAATGGTGGAGTTGGAATTATACCTTGATAAAATATGCGAATACGGTTATTGGTGGGGTAGAAAATAAATATGCAGTAATTAGTGCAGATGAAAAAAAGGTATTACTAGCTGAAGCAAGATTTTTTAGAGCTTGGGCATATCGTAATTTAAATATCGCATTTGGTGGTGTTCCAATCATTAGTGGACCAGTTACTGAACCAAAAGTTGATTTTGTACGTAACACCCCTGCAGAATGTAATGCTTTCATTAAAGCTGATTTAGATTACGCAAGTGCAAACTTACCTATTACGACTACAGTTAATGGAAGAGTGGTAAGAGCTGCTGCTGATAATTTATTAGCTGAAATTAATATCATCTTAAAAGATTATGATGGAGCTATTGCTGCTGCTTCAAGAGTTATTGGTGGTACAAGTGGATCCTATTCATTAATGAATACACGTTTTGGTGCTAGAAGAACAGAAACAATGACTACAAGAGGTGTTCCAACTGATTATTATTGGGATTTACACGAAATTAATAATACCGACTATCAAATGGGCAATAAGGAAGCCATTTGGGTAGCACAATTTGAGCGTAATACACCAGGCGGTGGTGTAGGTTATCCAACCCAAGGCAATTGGATGGTTCAAGGTCGTGCTTATTGGTCTAGACATTGGTTATTTGCCAAAGCCGGACATAATAATACAGCTGCGGACAGTATTGGTAGAGGAGCTTCATTTATTAGAGGAACAAATTACTCCAACTGGGATGTATGGGCAAATTCAGAAGGGGATATTAGGAATAATGAAACCAATATTCGTCGTAAATTTTATTTTAACACTAATATTGCAGCAACCGCTACACAGCCTGCATTTAAAAAGGGCGATTTAATCCCTAAATCATTTTTAACTGCTGCTGAAGATTCAATGTGGTATTGTTATCCTAACTGGACAAAATTTGGAACTGACAAACATTTTGCCGGCGATTTCATTTATGGTTATACAAAAGACCAATTTGTAATGAGGTTACCTGAAACTTTATTATTAAGAGCTGAAGCATATATTGCTAAAGGCGATAAGGCAAGTGCCTTGGCGGATGTGAATACGATCCGTGCGCGTGCAAAAGCACCATTAGCTACCGTGAATCAAATGGATATTAATTACATCTTAGATGAGCGTGTAAGAGAATTATATGGCGAAGAATTTAGAATGTTAACCTTAATGAGATTAGGTTTGCTATTTGATCGCGTTAAAAAGTATGGCGGCGCTACTCAAAGTGCTACTGTGTCTGCGAAAAATAATTTATTACCAATACCGCAGAGCGAAATTGATAGAAATATTGGTGCAAAGTTGGTACAAAATCCTGGATACTAGGATAAA
>DOMR01000021.1 GCA_003509845.1 Chitinophagaceae bacterium
AAACTGGAACAAGAAGGTGTTAAAGTGTATCCTACCCCAGCGGCCATTCGCATAATAAAAAATAAAATTCTTCAAAAACAGTTTTATCAAAATAATGAAATCCCAACTTCTGAATTTCATATCACACAACACCAATCAGACTTATTACAACATATTTCCTTTTTACCTGCTGTTCATAAATTGGGAGAAGGTGGTTATGATGGCAAAGGTGTTCAAGTAATTGATAGTGAAAAAGAAATTGAATTAGGTTTTAATGCGCCTGCAGTGCTTGAAAAGAAGGTAGCGATTGCCAAAGAAATTGCACTGATTGTTGGAATGAATGCGGAAGGAAAAACAATTATCTACCCGCCTGCTGAAATGATTTTTGATCCAGTATATAATTTACTTGATTATCAATTAAGCCCCGCAAAATTAGAAGAAAAGCAACTATGGAAAGCCCAAGCCATTGCTCGAAAAGTAATGAGCGGCTTAAATAGTCCTGGTCTTTTTGCGATTGAACTATTTATTGATAAATCGGGGGATGTACTCGTGAATGAAACTGCTCCTCGAGTGCATAATAGTGGACATCATACCATTGAAGCAAACTATAGTAGCCAATATGATATGTTATGGCGAATTTTGTTAAATTATCCATTGGGTAATCCAGATGAAATTTTACCATCTGCAATTGTGAATATTATAGGTGCGGAAGGTTTTACGGGCGATGTTGTTTATGAAGGCTTAGACGAAGTACTTAAAATAGATAATGTTTTTGTGCACTTATACGGAAAAAAACAAACCAAACCTGGTCGTAAAATGGGACATGTAACTATTATCAGTAGCGACTATCAGGATTTAACACATAAAGCAA
Source organism: Chitinophagaceae bacterium (assembly GCA_003509845.1). Taxonomy (GTDB): domain Bacteria; phylum Bacteroidota; class Bacteroidia; order Chitinophagales; family Chitinophagaceae; genus Sediminibacterium. The sequence goes on from DOMR01000021.1 coordinate 851, forward strand.
ATAAAATAAAGCATACACTTAAAGCCGTTACTTTATAGTTTTGTTTTAATCAAAGTCTTTTTTACTTGTAATGTTTTTTGGTACCCAATACCGATGATGCTTTTAAGTTGCAATCCCGGAGATGTTTTGTTGGGACCAAATATTCTGATTTTATCATCATATATCAAATCCAAATTGTACGTAGCTGAAAAATATTTGTTTATTTTAAAGCTAAAATAATTGGTCATGTATAAATTTAAATTTTCCGGCTTGTCATTATAATTCGAAAAAATATCTGCCCTTCCACGATACAACACATTGGTCGCAATATTATCACTATAGTTAATGGTAATAAAAGTACCCGTCTCTCTTGATATCTTGGATCCTGGGGTAACACCATACTTCCCTAAATTTGATAATGCATTATTCAATACCAAAGTGGTTCTAGAAGTTAATGGAGAAAAGAATATAGAAAACCGATTGGAAGGTTTAAAATCCAAACCTGCAGATAAAATAATATAGGCTGGAGATAAAAAAGAGGAGGTTAAGGTTTTATTCGTCCCACTAAAACTATACCCATGAAATAGCTGTGACCTAAAATTAAATAGTCCAGAAACAAACCACATACCTGATGTATCAATTTGGTATCCGTACTTGCTTAACAAATCAAATCGATCGTCATTTTTTCGACCACCCAAACTGGTGGATTGAATAAAACCTAAGTTAACATCTAAATTATTATCCCAATTTTGGTATGGCTTTTTAAATAAAAGATAATAATTGAAATAAGACCCAATGGCCATGTTGAAATTATCACCTCCGGCAGCCCAATTGCTCAATGAACTTTGGGATAAATTAAAATTATATAATCCCCCTTGTTTCCAATTCCAACGAGAAGTGTCATTATCCTTTCGAACACTTCGGGCTGTTTCAGAGCGTAATTTAGTTACCGTAATATTTTGGGCGATTATTACAGTTGCTATATGAAGAAACAAAATAAATAGTAGCCCTTTACGCATTTGCCGGTTTTTACCAAATATACCAATACAATAGTAAATGATTATTTTATAAGCCCATGTAATTTTTTGTTAATGGTACACGCTATTCATAATATATTCAAATACCCTTAATAATGGTTTAATTATCAAATAATTAGGGAATAGTATATGACAAGTTGGCATATACTATAAATTTTTACTAAATTTGTCCTTCAAAATAGTGGAATGGAATTATTGCAGACTTTGAACAAGGAACATGATGAATTAAGGCAAGGTGAGGTTTTTTCTGATGCAACGCAACAGGATCAATTCACCAAGCATTTCTATATAGAAAGTTACGGCTGTGCAATGAACTTTGCCGATAGTGAAGTGGTGGCATCTATATTAGCAAAAAATGGATTTGGGAGTACCAGAAATATTGAAGTCGCTGATTTGATATTATTAAACACCTGCTCCATACGTGAAAAAGCGGAACAAACAGTTCGCAAACGCTTAACGGAGTTTAGAAAATTAAAAACACAAAATCCAGGACTATTGGTGGGTGTTTTGGGTTGCATGGCGGAACGATTAAAATCAAAATTATTAGAAGAAGAGAAATTGGTGGATTTGGTAGTTGGGCCAGACGCATACCGCACACTACCCGATTTAATTAATGATGCAGGCACTGGCCAAAAAGCTGTGAATGTTTTATTAAGTCGTGATGAAACCTATGCCGACATCTCCCCTGTTCGATTAGATAGCAATGGAATAAGTGGATTCGTATCCATTATGCGTGGCTGTAATAATATGTGTAGTTTTTGTGTAGTGCCCTTCACAAGAGGTCGTGAACGAAGCCGAGATGCATTTTCAATTGTAGCAGAATGTCGCGACTTATTTGAAAAAGGATATAAAGAAATTACAATGCTAGGTCAAAATGTAGACAGCTACTATTGGAACAATCCTGAAAATAATTCAAGTACTACTTTTGCCATGTTGCTTGAAAGTGTTGCTTTAATTAGTCCCACTTTAAGGGTTCGTTTCAGCACTTCCCATCCAAAAGACATTACGGATGAAGTATTGTTTACCATGGCCAAATATCCTAACATTTGCAAATACATACATCTGCCAGTGCAAAGCGGAAGTACGCGCGTATTGCAATTAATGAACAGAACCTATACGCGAGAGTGGTATTTAGCCAAAGTAGCGCGCATCAAAGAAATAATGCCAACCTGTACTGTTTCATCGGATATCATTGCAGGTTTTTGTACCGAAACAGAACAGGATCATCAAGATACCATCAGTATTATGCAAGCTGCGCAATACGATTATAGCTATATGTATTTTTATTCTGAGCGACCAGGTACACTTGCAGCTAAAAGATATGAGGATGATATTCCAGAGGAGGTTAAAAAAAGAAGATTACAAGAAATCGTGGATGTGCAATGGACACTTTCCAATGAAAGTAATAAAAGAGATGTTGGTAAATGTTTTGAAGTATTGATTGAAGGAGATAGTAAAAAAAGTGATGCCGAATGGATGGGCCGCACAAGTCAAAACAAAGTGGTCGTTTTCCCTAAGTTAAACCACCCAGTAAAAAAAGGGGACTATGTTGAAATTTTCATTGCAGGATTTACAAAAGGTACCTTATTGGGTACATTAAAAACGAACTAGTATGGATTTGCAGACATTAAAAAATAGATTTAGTATTATAGGAAATACGCCTAGCTTAAATCATGCACTCAATACGGCTGCGCAAGTGGCCGCTACAGATTTAACTGTATTAATTGTAGGCGAAAGCGGTGTTGGTAAGGAAGTATTTTCACAAATCATTCATAGTTTATCTGCACGAAAACACAATCCATTTATTGCAGTGAACTGTGGCGCAATTCCAGAAGGCACAATAGACTCTGAATTATTTGGTCACGAAAAAGGTTCCTTCACGGGGGCGGTGGATAGTCGCAAAGGTTATTTTGAAACCGTAAGTGGTGGTACCATCTTTTTAGATGAAATTGGAGAATTGCCGCTAGGAACGCAAGCGAGATTATTACGCGTATTAGAAACAGGTGAATTTATTCGTGTGGGATCTTCCAAAGTGCAGAAATCTGATGTTCGTGTGATTGCAGCTACAAATAGAGAATTACTAGAATTTACACAGAAAGGTCGTTTTAGAGAGGATCTATATTATCGTTTAAACACAGTGCCCATTCGTGTACCCTCATTAAGAGATAGGAAAGAAGATATTCCATTGCTATTTAGAAAATTCGTGGTTGACTTTTCTGATAAATACAAAACCAAACCTATTTTTTTAGATGCAGACGCAAGAGACTTACTTGCACAATATCCATGGCCAGGCAATGTGCGTGAACTTAAAAATATAGCGGAACAAATTTCAGTGTTAAGTAAAAGTGAAACCATCAATGCCATAACGCTTTCAGAATTTTTACCACAACCGCATGTAAATAAAATGCCTATGTTAACTGGGAATACCCCAGTGGGTGAATTTGCGAACGAAAGAGAAATTTTATACAAATTATTTTTTGACATGAAAAAAGATGTCAATGAGCTTAAAAAAATGTTTGTTGAGATTTTACAAAACCCATCCTTGGGTGGTCAAAATGTACATTTTAATAGAGAGTCCATATTAAATGAATTAAAAGACGACTTATCCCCTGTTCCTAGCGCTGTTGGCCCAATCATTCATCATCCATCCAATCAAATAGCCCATCCAAATCAACAGCCTGTTATTATTGACAACGAACAACAAGGAATGTATGAGGTAGATGAGTCATTAAACATCATGGATAAGGAAAAAGAACTAATTTTAAAGGCCTTGAAAAAACACAGAGGCAGACGTAAAGATGCTTCAACAGACCTAGGCATAAGCGAACGCACTTTATATCGAAAAATTAAAGAATACGACATTGAAGAATAATTATTTTAAACATACAATAGCTTTACTTGTTTTAATAAGTATTGGTTTAAGCGGTTGCGGAATATACAGCTTTAAAGATGCCGTAATACCTGACAATATTAAAACCATAAAAATTGGTTTTATAGAGAATAAGGCTAGGTATGTGAACCCCCAATTAGCACCACAGCTTACGGACAAGTTGCTGCAAAAAATAATTAGTCAAACTAAATTAACACGCACCAATAGTGATGATGCACATTATCAAATTTATGCAACAATCACTAATTATGATCCTTCCCAAACGGTGGGTGTGAGCGCACAACAAGCCAGTACCAATCGACTTACAGTTACCGTGCATGTAATTTTGAAAAAGACACTAGAAAATAAAGAACAAGAATTTGATGTGACACGTAATTTTGACTTTTCTGCGAACTTAACTTTAAGCCAAGCCGAAGGACAATTAATGACTGATATATTAAGAAATATAACGGATGATATTTTTAACCAAATTTTTTCAAACTGGTAATTAATGACGCCAACCTTACTTAATAATATTTTATTGCAATGGACAGGCCACTCGAATTTGGAAGCCATTGAAACCAAAGAATTAGCAGACTGGGTGGAAAAACACCCTTACAGTCCTAGCTTGCAATTTCTATTGGCAAAAAAATATGATATGGTGAATTCGCCGTTGCTTTCATCACAATTGCAGAAAACCACGTCTTTTTTCCCGGCTGCCCTACAAATTCATCAATGGCTTAAATTTGAGGATACCGATACCATTTCCGCCCCCATGGAAGAAAAGTTAAGTTCCCTGATTTCGGATCAATTAGCCCAATTCAAGGAACCTGTGACTTTGGACACTGCAGCATATGAAATGGAGCTTACACCCCTTCAAAAGGACTATTTTGCTGCCCAAGGCATCGAAATTGATCTTTCTACCCTGCCTCAGGATAAATTTACCCAACAATTACGCAGTTTTACTGCTTGGTTGAAAGTTTTAAAAGAAAAAGAAGGGGTTCCAAATACACCTGAATTAGCGGAAGCACAGGAAAAAGAGATCACTGCCATCGCTGAAAAAGCCAATATATTGGAGGAAGTGGTCACAGAAGCAATGGCTGAAGTATGGGAGAAACAAGGCAATTCTCGGAAGGCAATTGCCCTATATTCGAAATTAAGTTTTATTTTTCCTGAAAAATCCGTTTATTTTGCGTCCAGAATTGAACAACTAAAAAAAAGAAAATGATTACTTTATTCCTGATTTTAATTATCGCAGC
>DOMR01000013.1:0-2745 GCA_003509845.1 Chitinophagaceae bacterium
AAATTATTGGAAAAAGGGGAGTGATTATACCAATGCCTTTAAGTTTAATTTAATGGGTGATCCTGCTATGCAATTGGCGAAACCAAAGTATATGGTTGACTTAGTGCGGATCAATCAAAAAATATTTAAAGGGAAGGACACTTTAAAAGCGGGCGGAAAGTATCAGGTCGCTGGAACGATTAAGGCAAATGGGAATGTGCTCAATAATTTTGATGGGTTAATGGAGTTTATTTTATATGATGTTCCAAAAAAACAAAAAACATTGGCGAATGTTTCATCAAGTATACCGGTCAATGTTTCTACACAAGAAAATATTTTATTTAAAGGAAATGCGATTGTATCCAAAGGATTGTTCAACGTTGATTTTATTTTACCAAAGGAGGTGGCCATCAATCAAGGGGCTTTAAGAATGCAATTATATGCATCCAATAACCTTGGAAATACAGATGCCATTGGTATATACGATAGTTTGTTTGTAAATGCATTTTCAGAAAATATTTCAACAGATACTATTGGTCCTGTTTTTGAAAAAGTATTCATCAATGACACCTTAAACCAGTACAAGCAAAAAACTTGGATTAACGCGAATTCAAATTTATATATCAATTTAAAAGATAGTTCAGGTATTCAAACTTCAGGAAACTCATTAGGGCATGATATTAGTTTGGTCATTGATGGAGAAGCGCAAAGCCCCATTCTTTTAAATAATTATTATACTGCAGATGTAAACACATATCAAAGTGGTAAAATAAAATATGCACTTCCCACATTAAGTGCAGGGGCTCATCAACTGATTGTCAAAGCCTGGGATTTAATTGGGAATTCCAATAAGGATACCATCAATGTAATTGTACCCAATAGTCAAACTTTGGCCGTTAAAAATTTAACAAATTATCCTAATCCCGCACAATCGAGTACGCGATTTAGTTTTGAAATTAGCCAGCTAAAGGATGCGAATAAATCGATGGCATACACCATTGAAATATATAATAATTTAGGAATAAAGCAGTTGGCTAAAACTTTCGAAGGCCCATTCCTAAATAGGGTTGTGTTATCAAATGTTATGGACTTAAGGACGCTGCCCGCAGGCACCTACATTTATAGATTGATTGTGAAGGATGACCAACAAGAAATACAACTCAGCAATAAGTTTATCAAATATTAGTCCCCATTAACTATCTTTACATTATTATAATGAAAATCATGAAAAACGCATTATCGGTCATATTGGGAATGAATAAAAATATCTTCGTTTTGGCTGGTTTATTTTTTATTTCCCAAGGGGTACATGCACAGATTTATAATAAGCGTATTAATACAGCTGTACCCTTTATGCGCATATCACCTGATGCAAGATCGGCGGGTATGGGAAACTTATCCCTAGCAATGTCGCCTGAAGCCAACGATTTGTTTGGCAATACTGCAAAATTACCCATGTTGGAAAAGAACAGCGGCTTTTTAATCAATTATACACCCTGGTTAAAGGATTTGGGTTTGTCGGATGTTTATTTGGCGAGTATGGGTTACTATAAAAAGTTAAATGAGTTTAGTAGTATTAATAGCTCCTTGCGATTTTTTAGTTTGGGAAACATTACTTTTTCAGATGAATATGGTACGCAGTATTTAGATACCAAGCCTTCTGAATTTAGTTTTGATGCAGGGTATAGTATTTTATTAACGCAAAATTTAAGTTTGGGCGTTACCCTGCGTTATATCAACTCAAGGTTGGTTCAAGGGGCACTATTAAATTCAAGTACCAATTTTAGAGCCGGCAATACGCTCGCAGGTGACATTAGTTTGTTTTTTAAGCAAAATGAAAATGGACAAGGATTTCATGCAGGTTTATTGATGTCAAATTTGGGGGGTAAAATAAATTACTCCAATGAAAATACAAGGAAGTATTTCATTCCAGCCAATCTGGGATTAGGTTTGGGATACTTAACTAAATTTGATAGTGATAATTCCCTAGAATTTGGAATTGATGTAAACAGATTGTTGGTGCCTGCATATCCTGATCTTTCCACCGGCGGAACTGATGATCAATATTTTAATCAATCCGTGGTTTCAAGTTGGTTCAATTCCTTTACAAAACAATATGGTCCGCCATTAGGGGAAACATTGAAGGCATCCGTCGGTGCTGAATATAATTATAACAGCATATTTTATTTAAGAACTGGGTATACTTATGAATCTCAAGTTTCAAGTAATGGCCAATATTTTACATTAGGTACGAGTTTTCAGTACCTTCAAAGCAAGTTTAATATATCTTATTTAGTACCTTCTGGGGGTGGGTTATCAAGAAATCCATTATCTAATACCATTAGATTTGGATCCATCTTTTATTTTTAACAAATTCCTAATTTACTGTGGTTATTTCAGGCGCTAATTCCTTTGATTTTTACTTACTTTTGTTGGCATGCCACACCAAGTTCAAATTGTAAATAAAAGTCATCATCCTTTGCCAGTTTATGCAACTACTGGATCGTCGGGCATGGACCTAAGGGCATTCCTAGTTAAACCCATTACATTGGCGCCCATGGAAAGATGTTTGGTACCTACTGGACTTTTTTTAGCCATTCCTGAAAATTGGGAAGCACAAATTAGGCCCCGCAGTGGATTGGCCATTAAACAAGGTATTACTTGTTTAAATACCCCAGGAACTATTGATGCAGATTACAGAGGAGAAATAAAAGTAATTTTAATAAATTTATCTCAGGAGCCCCAAATAATTAATGATGGCGATCG
>DOMR01000013.1:2848-3492 GCA_003509845.1 Chitinophagaceae bacterium
ATAATTAAATACATGGTGCAACAAAAATATTTATTGGGGTTTTTATTGCTTGTCGCATCTTCTTGTGCCACATTTAAAAAAGTGCAAATCATTCAAGATGCGGTATCTAAGAGCGATACCACCAAACGCCAATTTGTTGCAGAAATAAAAAAAGTAGATTCCCTAGCCATAGTTAAAAATATATTAAGCAAAATTGCCATCGCAAAGCTTGATTTTAAAACAATGAATGCAAGGATAAAGGTAGAATACGAGTCTGCTAAAAATGCTGATTCTTACATTGCTAATGTGAGTATGATTAAGGACAGTCAAATTTATATTACGATTCGAGGTGCGATGGGTGTGATTGGGATCAAGGCGTTCATAAAAAAAGATAGTGTTGTTTTGTTGTATCCTTTAAATAAAATAAAAAGTTTTGAGCGTAGGCCTATAAGTTACCTCCAGGAAGTAGTAAAAATTCCATTCACCTTCAGTACCCTTCAGGATTTAATTTTAGGAAATCCAATTTTCATGGATAGCACCAATATCTTATCCTATAAATCCAATAACAATCAATTTCAAGTAAGTTTAATGGGAAGGTTGTTTAAGAATTTAGTGATTTTAAATAATGATAATTCTAAAGTGTTGCATTTGAAATTAGATGATGT
>DOMR01000147.1:0-1315 GCA_003509845.1 Chitinophagaceae bacterium
GTAAATGAAACCGATACGCCAATCCTTCCAACATTAGGACCTGTAGGTAAACCATTCTTGCAAGGGGTCCAAGTTTTACCACCGTCATTACTTTTATATACACCACTATTTACACCGCTAATTCCTGGATAAACCTCCCATAGAGAAGCATACATTATTTTTGGATTCATTGGAGATATCACAATATCATTGGCGCCTGTTAATTCATCCTTATACAATACATGCTCCCATGTTTTTCCGGCATCTGTTGTTCTATAAATTCCTCTATTTTTATTTTTAGTCCATAAGTGACCTAATACAGAAACTACAACAATATTTGGATTAGTTGGATCAACTGCAATTTCAGCAATCGACCAAGAATCTTCCAGGCCAATATGTTCCCATGTTTTTCCAGCATCATTAGATCGATACATCCCTGTACCGGGTAATGTATAGTTTCTTGGTTTCTTTAAGTTTTCCCCTGTTCCTATATAAAGTATATTTGGATTGGATGGGGCAATGGCAAAATCACCAATACTAAAACCCGCTTGCTCTTCAAAAATCGATTTCCAGCTTAATCCATTATTCACTGTTTTCCATAAGCCGCCTGAACCAAAACCAACATACATCGTTCCAGGATGTGCAGTATCTACTTGAACAACATCTGCTCTTGCGCTATTTAATGTAGGGCCTAATGATATCCAATTTAAATTGAATTTGCTTTCCGCTTTCATTTCTTTATAAGTGCGAAATGAATTTATGAGTGGCGATGGTGTTTGTTGTGCCTGAACATAAAAGACAAATCCAAAAAATACACCAATCGTAGTAATTATAAATTTAGTTTTCATTAAATTATTTTAATTGAAATAAAGGAACCATTCAACACCCAAACATACTTTTAAATTTTAATAAACTTTAAGTTACAATTATAGTATATTTATATTGCTAAAATAAATAGTATGAAAAAAACTTTATTACATTCCGGTTTCTTTTTTGCTTTACTAATTTCTTTTGCGCCATTAATGGCACAACCTAATGTAAAGGACTCATTATCAATTCCTAAAGAGGAAAAATCAGTCACCCGTCACTCGGTTACGATTGATGGTAAGTTAATCACGTATACAGCAACAGCGGGCGCGCTTATTTTAAGAAATGAACAAGATGAACCTATTGCATTTTATGGTTATACTGCTTACACAAAAGATGGCCAATCTGATTTAAGCAAAAGGCCCATCACTTTCTCTTACAATGGAGGCCCCGGTTCTTCCTCAATATGGCTGCATATGGGGGTAATGGGACCCAAGCGTGTTATTGTTAATGATCCTAATAACAATGG
>DOMR01000147.1:1412-2146 GCA_003509845.1 Chitinophagaceae bacterium
GCAAACAACAAGGATTTTTGGGGTGTAGATGGAGATATAAAATCAGTAAGTGGATTTATTAAACAGTATATTAATGAAAACAATCGTTGGCAGTCACCTAAATTTATTTTAGGGGAAAGCTATGGTACAATGCGCAGTGCAGGTGTTGCAAATTATTTACAAGAAACCTTAGGAATTACTTTAAATGGCGTAATTCTTGTTTCAACTGTTTTGGATATGCGCACCATTCGTTTTTATCAAGGGGACGATATTTCTTATATTTTACATTTGCCTTCTTACGCAGTATCGGCATGGTATCATAATAAAATAAAAGACAAACCCAAGGACTTAGCAACATTTGCTGAAGAAGCTAGAAAGTTTGCCGCGGGTGAATATGCAACTGCATTGATGAAGGGTGCAGATTTATCGGATGCTGAAAATGAAAAAATTGCAACACAATATGCTGCACTTACTGGACTCAGTAAAGAGTATGTTTTAAAAGCAAGGCTGCGCATTAAAGAGCCGCAATTCACAGATGAATTATTAAGAACTGATCATATGACAGTAGGCAGATTAGATGCAAGGTATATAGGTATCAATCAAAATTTATTAAGTGAAGGATCGTCATATGATCCACAAAGCAGTAGTATTAGCCCTGCTTACATTACTGCATTTTCAGATTATTACTATAATGAACTTAAGGTGAATAAAATGCTGACGTATAGAACATCAGCATATGCAACGCCAGGATTTAA
>DOMR01000147.1:2268-2507 GCA_003509845.1 Chitinophagaceae bacterium
ATAAATGGTTATTATGATTTAGCAACACCGTTTTATGCAGCTGAATATACATTTACACATATGGGCTTAGAAAAACGACTTCAAAATAACATTATATTAAAATATTATGAAGCGGGTCATATGATGTACACAGATCCAGCATCAGGGAAACAATTTAAAAAAGATGTGGCAGATTTTATAAAAGAGACAATAAAATAACACAAACAAAAAAGAGGCCTTAATTAAATTTAAGGCCTCTT
>DOMR01000287.1 GCA_003509845.1 Chitinophagaceae bacterium
AATTAAAGAGCTATTTCATCGCGTGGGTGGTAGCTAGCTAGTACTTTAACATTGTTCAAAAAATTAGACATACTAATTCTGCGCGCATTCATTGCGCCGTTTTTGGCTGCACTAGCCATTTGTATATTTGTGTTGACGATGCAGTTCTTTTGGTTGTACATTGATGATTTAGTAGGGAAAGGACTTGACTTTATTACCATTTTAGAATTAATTGGCCTTGTATCTGTAAGCACTTTCACCACTGCACTTCCTTTGGCATTGTTGTTTTCGTCCATTATGACTTTTGGTAATTTAGGCGAAAGCTTTGAACTGGTTGCCATAAAAGCCGCAGGTATTCCATTAACGCGATTTATGCGTCCCTTATTTTTATTTGCCGTTTTATTAGCTGGACTTGCTTTTTTATTTGCGAACAATATCATTCCTGTAACGCAAATGAAACTCACCAATTTAAAATATGAAATTATCGTCGCCAAGCCTGCTATTGATTTAAAAGAAGGTGTTTTTTATGATAAGATAGATGGCTATGTTATTAAACTAGGGAAAAAAGAAGCGAACGATAGTATTATACATAATATCGTAATTTTTGAAAAAAAATATGGACTGCAAGACAACTATTTAATTGCGGAATCAGGCGTAATGCGCGTGTCTTCCAATAAAAAGTTTTTAGAATTTATCATGTACAACGGATGGCGTTACCAAGAAAGAGGCCTTAGATCCACGACCAATACTGAATTTACCAGACTCTATTTTAAAGAATATAAAAAAGTTTTTGATTTGAAAAGTTTTCAACTCAATAAATCCAACGATATTTTATACGATCCTAAAATGTTAAGTGTTCGACAATTGGGAAAAGCAATTGATTCTATTTCCAATATGGATAGTTTTTTTGTAAAAAGAACAGAACAAGAGTTGACCCCCTACTTACGTTTTTTGTTATATAAAGACAGCACCCAATTGTTTGGTAAAAAAGAAATGAAAACGCCCATAAAAAAATTAACACAAATTATACCTGATTCAGTTGCTTTGGGTGTGAGTGAAGCGGCGGGCTATCAATTGGCCTCCATTGATAATAATTTTAAAATGTTGGGACAAATTTATACTGATAATAAAAATGCAGTAGCCATACATAGTATTGAATGGCATCGAAAGTTTACCTTATCGATTGCTTGTTTGGTATTATTTTTAATTGGTGCGCCACTTGGATCTATCATTCGAAAAGGAGGATTGGGGACCCCCATGATTTCAGCAATCATATTTTTCGTTTTCTTTTTCCTATTCAATAATTTTGGCGAAAAATTGGCCAAATCAGGACAATGGTCTGTGTTTAATGGGATGTGGTTGTCCTCCATGATTTTAGTCCCCATTGGTTTGTTTTTAATTTATAAGGCCATGCGAGATTCCCAGCTATTTAACCAGGAATTTTACTACCGACTTTTACAACCAATTAAGGTAACTTTACAGAAGTACTTTAAAAAATAAATCATGTCAAATTCAACCCAAAATCGTCGCCAGTTTATACAAACATCTGGCAAAGCGGGTATGGCTATTGCGGCTATGCCCATCTTTTCAACCATAGCAACAAATAGTTTGGATATAACGGCCTATCAGCAACACCCGTTGCCTTATGCTTTTAATGCATTAGAGCCCTTTATTGATGCGATGACCATGGAAATTCATTACACAAAACATGCAGCAACTTATGCGACCAATTTGAAAGATGCTTGTGTGGCTGAAAAAGTAGACACTACGCAATTGGCATTCACAGATTTGATAAAAAATATTTCACGCTATAGCCCTAAGATGCGCAATAATGCAGGTGGTCATTATAACCATGAACTATTCTGGCAATTAATGAAGCCGGCACCAGCAACTGCGCCTTCCGGCACTTTAGCTGACGCAATTACAAAAACCTTTGGCTCGTTTGACGCATTCAAAACTGCTTTTGGTGACGCAGCAAAAACAAGATTTGGAAGCGGTTGGGCTTGGTTGATTATTAAAAAAGAAGGAGGCTTAGCCATAAGTTCTACGCCTAATCAAGATAATCCGTTAATGGATATCGCTGAAGTAAAAGGTTTCCCAATACTAGGATTAGATGTTTGGGAACATGCTTATTATTTAAAATATCAAAACAAGCGTCCTGACTATATCAATAATTGGTGGAATTTAGTGAATTGGGAATTTGTACAAAAAAGATACGATGAAGCAAATCATTAATTAGTTTGTTAGCGCAACCATACATTTGTTTAATTACATTTTTATCAATTTCCCTTAAGTGCAAAAATCAAAACAAAATTTAAAGATTCAATTTTTTGTTACTAGTTTAAGTATCGTCTTGTTCGTACTTAAATTTGTTGCTTACTATATGACCCATTCTTTATCCGTGTTGTCGGATGCCTTGGAAAGTATTGTAAATGTAATGGCAGGGTTGATTGGATTATACAGCTTATATGTAGCTTCAAAACCCAAAGACAAAGACCATCCCTATGGTCATGGTAAAGCAGAATTTGTATCGGCCGCTTTTGAAGGCAGTTTAATTATTATTGCAGGTGGGATTATTTTGTATGAGTCCATTATTACTTTTTTTGAACCAAGCACATTACACAACCTAGACAATGGGATTTGGGTATTGCTATCCACTGCGGTATTAAACATGGCTGCTGGTTTAACTGCAAAAGCAATAGGTAAAAAAAA
>DOMR01000233.1 GCA_003509845.1 Chitinophagaceae bacterium
GCCTGCTCATTCACCACCATTTTACCTAATGGCAAAATGCGCTTTGTTTTTATGGGGTAGCTTACGTCAACTAGTTTTTTTTTTACTAGTTCGCCTTCTGACATACTTAATTCAATGGCTTGTTGTAAAAAATTTAGCTTAATTAATGCGAGCTCCACATGTAAACGTTTGTTGCGCGCCATTTTAAATTGAATCTCGGACTCATTTAAAATATTCAAAGCACTTATCAGATAAGGCGTGCTAGTTGTGTTAGCTGTTTCGATGTATTGCTCACGCCATCCTTCAATGGATTCTAATAAGTGTGCGCTCGCTGGATCCTTACATACCAATATATTTCTTATAAATCCTGCTAAACCATATAACACCATGTCACCTTCAAATCCTTTTTGATTTATTTCATCATACAAGAGCATCGCGCTGGTTAAATCCTGCGCCGTTAAAAAATTCAATAATTTAAAATAGTAAGCCTCGTCTAAAATATTTAAATGCTCAAGTGTATTTTCATAAGTTAAAGCACCATTCGAAAAACTGACAATCTTATCTAAAATACTTAAAGCATCACGCATACAACCTTCGCTTTTTTGAGCAATCAGCTGTAATGCATTTTTTTCTGCCTTAATTTTTTCCTTGCCAACAATTTCCTCCAAATGTAAAACGGTGTCGTTGGAATTTATTCTTCTAAAATCAAATATTTGACAGCGACTTAAGATGGTCGGAAGAATTTTATGTTTTTCGGTGGTCGCTAAAATAAAAATAGCAAATGGGGGTGGTTCCTCTAATGTTTTTAAAAATGCATTAAATGCATTTGAACTTAACATGTGGACCTCATCCACAATATATACTTTGTATTTTCCGGCTTGTGGGGCAAAACGAACTTGCTCAACCAATGTTCTGATATCATCCACTGAATTATTACTTGCCGCATCTAATTCATGAATATTTAAACTCGCCCCTTTTTCAAAGGAAACGCAGCTATCACAAGTATTACAGGCTTCTCCTTCCTTGGTAACTTTTGTACAGTTAATTGTTTTGGCTAATATACGCGCGCAGGTAGTTTTGCCTACACCTCTTGGACCGCAAAATAAAAATGCATGCGCCAAATGATTGTTTAAAATGGAATTTTTTAAGGTGGTCGTAATATGCGACTGTCCCACAACTGTACTGAAGTTTTGGGGCCTATATTTCCGTGCTGATACTATAAAATTTTCCATACTTGACGCGCAATATACACATTCAAAATCAAAACTTATAGTCTATGAATTAAATCTTATCCCCCAATTTTCAAACAGGTAAAAATTAGCCACCTGTTTTATATTCCATGATGGGATGACGCTCAAATGGATGTGATTTTGCGTCAAAAATGTACCTAAATGTGACCATTCTTCTGCTTGGAAGGGCATCCAAGCTTTTGTAAATATTGACCATTTTTGGGTTCCAATCGCCCGCCCAACCCATTTCGTATTGGTCGTACAATTTTATTTTATTTAATAGAATGTGGCAGGAGTTAATTAAAAAACTATCAATACCCAATGCTTGGTACTTGGGTACTACGCCAAAAGCTAAACCCGTTAATTTATTATTTTGACCCGTCCATTTCATCCACAATAAATGCAGTTTTTGCCATAGGCCTAATGCGCCATTAAAATATTTAAAGTATTGATTTACATCCGGGATATTAATAAACATGGCGATGGGCTCCTCCTTATAATAAGCAAACCAAATAACCCTTTCGTCCATGACGGCCTTTAAGGAATTAAATAGCTTTATTATTTGAGGCAGTGAGATGGCTTTTTCTTCTCCGTGTTGTGCCCATGCCGAATTATAGATGGTAACAAAATCCTGGGCATATTTTGCGAGCTTGCTTTTATCTAAATGAACGGCTGTATAATCAGGCTTAGCTTTGAACTTATGATACCTTTCTTCAAAGCGTGCTGGAAGTGGGGTAAGTAAATTTTTCCTGTAATAATACTGATTGTAATAATTTTCAAAACCGTAATTGGTTAAAAGGGTCTCATAATAGGAAGGGTTAAATGACATGCCATACATGGGTTCCGCTTCAAAACCCTCCACCATCAAGCCCCACCACTTATCTCTATCTCCAAAATTGATAGGCCCGTCCATGGCTTCCATCCCATTTTGTTGCAGCCATAATTTTGCGGTGTCAAAAAGTAAATTCGCACATTCCTGCTCATTAATACAATCAAAAAACCCAATACATCCAACGGGGTATTCGGTTCCTTTGTTTTTATAATCTTTGTAATAAAATGCGGCAATTCTTCCAATGGTTTTACCATCGGCATTTAGTAAAAGCCATCTTGCCGCGTCGCCGTTTTGAAATAATTTATTTTTATTGGGATCAAAAACTTCTTTGACCTCATTGTCTAAGGGGCGAATATAATTGGGGTTGTGCTTATTTAATTCGGCATTGATGGCTAAAAATGCTTTTTCGGTTGCAGCTGATTTTACTTCAATAATATTCATTGCTACAAATTAAAATATTTTTAATACACTCAA
>DOMR01000060.1:0-2700 GCA_003509845.1 Chitinophagaceae bacterium
TGGGTTAAAACTAATTCAACTTTTACCACTGAACGATACCACAGCTACACATTCTTGGCTGGATTCTTATCCTTATGCAGCCATCTCTGCATTTGCTTTACATCCTATGTATTTAAGGTTACAAGAGGTGATTAAAAAAGACCAAACTAATTTAATTGCACCTTTTCAAAAACAAATGGATGAATTAAATGCATTGCCTGAGATTGATTATGATGGGGTGATGCAATTAAAATGGCAATTGCTAAAATTAATTTATGAAGAGAATGGGAAGAAGGATTTAGCTACTGCTGGATTTAAAAAGTTTTTTAAACAAAATGAACACTGGTTGGTTTCTTATAGTGCATTTTCCTATTTAAGAGATTTGCATGGGACTGTCGATTTTAATTCTTGGCCAACGTATTCAAAATTCAATCAAAAAGAAGTTGATCAATTAACTGGGGCAAAATCAAAAACATATCAAGAAATTTCTTTTTACTATTTTGTACAATATCATTTGCATGTACAATTGAGTGAGAGTGCAAAATATGCCCATGAAAATGGGGTTGTATTAAAAGGAGATATTCCTATTGGTGTTTACCGTTATGGTGCTGATGCATGGCAACATCCTGATTTATTTCATATGGACATGCAAGCAGGCGCACCGCCAGATGATTTTGCAGTAAAAGGACAAAACTGGGGATTCCCTACGTACAATTGGGAAGTAATGGCATCCAATGATTATAGCTGGTGGAAATTACGCTTTGAGCAAATGAGTTTCTATTTTGATGCTTTTAGGATTGATCATATTCTTGGATTTTTTAGAATTTGGAGTATTCCAATGAATCAAGTGGAGGGCATCATGGGAAGGTTTGTTCCAGCAATTCCAATTACGCAACAAGAGATAGATAAAAAAGGCATTTCAGCTGATATGGATAGATACACAAAACCATTCATTAATGAATCCGTTTTGTTTACCTATTTTGGATATGATAACGATTATGCAAAGCAACATTTTGTAAATGCGTTGCAGGAAGGGAAGTATGAACTTTCTCAAAATTTTCAAACGCAAAGATCTGTTGAAGCTTATTTTAAAACTTTGCCTAATGATGAGTGGCATTTGAAAATGCAACAAGGGTTGTATAATTTAATAAGCAATGTGATATTGTTTAAAGGGGATGAACCAAAAACCTATCATTTTAGATTTAATATGGAGGGAACTTTGTCCTTTCAAAATTTAGATGAAAAATCAAAGAATGCTTTACGTGATTTATATGTAAATTATTTTTTCATACGTCAAGATAATGCATGGGAAAAGGAAGCTTTAAATAAATTACCGATGCTAAAAAAATCAACAAATATGTTGATTTGTGGCGAGGATTTAGGATTAGTACCCAATTGTGTGCCACATGTGTTGCGTCAATTAGGGATGTTAAGCTTAGAAGTACAGCGGATGCCTAAGGCAAGTAATAAAACATTTTTTCATCCTACGGATGCCCCTTATTTAAGTGTGGTTACGCCAAGTTCACATGATACAAGCACTATTCGTGGATGGTGGGAGGAAGATAAAAACAAAACCCAACAATTTTTCAATCATGAAATTGGAGAAAAAGGACAAGCACCTGAGTTTTGTGAACCTTGGATAAATAAAGCAATTTTAGCACAACATTTATATTCACCCGCCATGTGGGCCATTTTTCAGTTGCAGGACTTTTTAGGCGTGGATGCTACCATACGAAGAAACAATCCAAAAGAGGAGCAAATCAATGTGCCTGCAAATCCGAAACATTATTGGCGCTACAGAATGCATATCACCCTTGAAAACTTATTAAAACAAGATGAATTTAATAAGGAATGGAAAAAGACCATCCAATCAAGTGGACGCTAATGTTTTGTATCTTAGCAAAAAATTAGATTAGTGCAATTAGAATTTTGGGAACAGCAATTACCTTTTGAGTATCCATTCACCATTTCAAATGGTCGGACTAAAACACATCAGCATAGCTTAATGGTTAAATTGTCTTTAGGCAATTGGGTAGGCTATGGAGAAGCGCCAGCCATTGTATATTATAATGTAACTGTGCAAGGGATGATGGAACAGTTAGAAAAGCAAAGAAAACTTATTGAAAAATTTGCGTTGATTGATCCAGAAAGATTTTGGCATTTCTTACATCACTTATTTCCCCAGGATCCATTTTTAGTTTGCGCTTTAGATATGGCAGGTTGGGATTTGTTTGGACAAATGAAAAAGCAACCCCTTCATGAAATGTGGCATACAACCTGGGACAACACCACAGCAACACCTATCTGTGATTATACTTTAGGGATTGATCCAATTGAAAAGATGGTGGAAAAAATGAATGCACATCCTTGGCCTATTTACAAAGTGAAAGTGGGCACTGACTACGATATTGAAATGTTAACTGAATTGCGCAAACATACCACTGCGCCTTTGCGTGTAGATGCCAATGCGGGTTGGACTTTAGAAGAAGCCTTGGTTAAAATACCTGCATTTGCCAAGGTAGGCGTTGAGTTAATAGAACAACCTTTGGCCAAAGATAATTGGGAAGGTATGGCGGAATTGAAAAAGCAATCTGTCCTTCCTTTATTCGCGGATGAAAGTTGTGTGTTTGAAAAGGATGTTGCCACTTGTGCAAATTATTTTCATGGCATCAATATTAAGTTAACCAAATGTAGTGGACCAACACCGGCATTAAGAATGAT
>DOMR01000060.1:2830-3023 GCA_003509845.1 Chitinophagaceae bacterium
GATATGGATGGTCCTTTATTAATGACCGAACTAAATGGCGTAGGACTTGATTTTAGTTTTGCGCAAAGCAGTGGTAAAATTGCACCATTACATAGGCCAGGATTGGGTGTGCAGTATCGTATGCCGTTTAAAAAATAAATAGTTTATTTGAAATAAATTTTATGACACCAGAACGTACTAGTAAATTATTAAA
>DOMR01000229.1 GCA_003509845.1 Chitinophagaceae bacterium
TTATCAAATGAGGGAAATAAGTAGTAAAACTCAAATGAATAGTTCTTAAATACTGTGGGGTGACGAAATATTAGGCAAACGTACCTTCTTGTCTCGAAGGCGTGGATAACGGGATAAACGTAACATAGAGCCGTCTAGCAATAGGCGACCAGGGTCGACCACTGAACTTTGTGTTATAGCTAACTGCCATTTGGAGGTTCGATCCCTCCCCCTACAGCTTAAATAAACCCTTTAATTCATTGATTTACAATGTTTTAAAGGGTTTTTTATTTTTATTAGTTTCACTAATATTATTTTTATTTACAGTTTTACCATCTTAAACTGGTGGGCTATTTTATTATCATTCGAGGTTACTCTGACAATATAAGTACCCCTAGCTAGTTGACCAAGTTGTATTTGTGTTCCCGCTGTTATATTTTGCTGATTGGCCACCTTTGATCCTGTGGCTACATCATATACTTCGATGTTAAGCTTTTGATAACCCTTGACGATAAAGTCAAAGTTCAGTTGATTTATAAATGGATTCGGTGCTAGTTTGATAAACTCATCTTTACTTAGGTTTATGATATCTGTAACCAAGTAATAGTAGGCCGAACTCATCACACTTGTACAACCATTAGTCGTTGTTTTTGCCGTGTAAGAACCTGGTGTTGCGGGTTTATACTTTTGGGTGGTATCTGTAATCACAGATCCATCTTTAAACCATGAAGTGCCCGGTGCCCCTGATAATAAGAAATTTGCAGTGTCTCTTGATAAGGTTGGAGCAGATGGGATTGGTTTTGTTGTAACAACTAGCTTAGCTCTTAATCCTTCGCAACTAGATGAAGTTGTTACTTGACTGACATAATAATCTGTTGAACCTACTATGGTTGTCAATGGTGTTGGGCCAGTTGAAGCGGAGGTCCCACCAGTTGCCGAAGTATACCATAATAAGTTATTCCCACTTGTAGCAGTCGCTGTTAAAGCTGTAGCAGTCGCTCCTAAACAATAACTAATTGGTGATGTAGTTAATGTTGCAGGAATTTGATTAGTTGTAACCGTAATTTTTGTTCTACTACTTTCACAACCTGTTGACGTTGTAGTTTGACTAACATAATAATCTATGGAACCAACAGTTGATGTAGAATAAATGTTCGCTGTAGATGAAGCTGTACCTCCTGTTGCATTATTACCATACCAAGCCAAAGTATTTCCAGCAATTGCTGTGGCAGACAATGCAACAGCTGTAGCTCCAGAACATACACTGACATTACTTGCGACAGGTGCTGCTGGAATTGCACCTATTGTAACTGTTATTTTTGATCTAACGCTTTCACAACCTGTTAAGGCATTTGCTTGACTAACATAATAATCCATAGAGCCTACGGAAGTAGACAAAGGTGTGGGTGCTGTAGAAGAAGCGGTACCTCCGGTTGAATTATTGCCATACCAGGATATTGTGTTACCAGAACTTGCAGTTGCTGATAATGTTGATATGGAAGATCCAACACAACTACTCACATTACTTACTGTAGGGGCTGCTGGTAAATCATTAACAACTATTGTAAATTTTAACCTTGTATCACTTTCACAACCAGAAATACTTGAAGCAGCATAATAATAATTGGTGCCAGCGCTAGTAGTTATTGGTGTTGGTGTAGCAGTGGAAGAAGTTCCCCCTGTTTCTAAGGTATACCATGATAAAGTAGAACCAGAAGGGGCAGTAGCACTTAAAGCGGTTGAAGTTTCATTTTTGCAGTAAGTAAATGATGTTTTGTTTGAAGTTGGAATTGATGGGCTAGAACATAAAATTCGAACCGCAATTTTTTCACTAACAGAAAACTTTTCTGTTGTTGATGACTCTGTAATGGATACTACAATTTTTCCGCTACCAGTATAACCTGATGTACCATATACTATTACTGAATCACCTCTGATTATAGTTTTTAAACCAGTTGTATCGGGTGTGGCGGTCAATGTTAATAAACTACTTATGACATTAAAATCTGCAAAGTCTTGATAAGTTACTTTAAACCTTAGTGTATCTCCAATATTAAAGGATTTAGAACCAATTGAGTCCATCGTTGGATATCTATTAATATTCCTATTTATTCTTTGAAAAGCAACTGCCTTACGAGGAAAAACACCTGTTATTAAATCCCTTGCTGTTACAACTATTCTATCCCCTAATGCATTTGCCCAACCTGATTGTGACTGCTCACCAGAACCACTTCCAATATTAGTTGTTTTAGATGTTAAAACATTGCCACCAGTGCTTGAATATAAGGCCACCTCTTTATCCGCCATTAATACAAATTGTCCATTTAATATAGCATATTTGACTGCATTGCCTCCAATACTTGCAATGGCTCTTCCTGTCACATTATTTGAAACCAATGATCCAAAACCAACAACGGGTCCAGAAAATGTTGAATCAACATTCGCATCATACCCGAATGTTCCAGATAAATAAATAACTTGACCATCTGAATCTCTTATTACTGTTCTGTCTTTAGATTTTGTACCTGTAACTATATATCCATTCGCTATTGCTAATCCGTTTACAAATGGCCACCCTCCAATGTATGCTTTCCAAACAAGCGTTCCATCTGACACTTTATATTTTCTTAAATACATGTCGCCAGAACCTGCATATAAAAATTGATCATTATCAGAAAATATTAATTTTCTAACTTGGCCAATATTATTATTTCCATTGGTGTAGTCAACAGGATTACTCCAAACCAAAGTTCCAGTACTTCCATTATTTCGATAAATACTTACTCTTCCACTACCGGTTGTTCCAACTGCTATATATTCACCTTTGGATGAAATGCCAACTTCAAGACCTTCCTGAAGTGACTGATCTCCTCTAAGTCCCCATTTTTTTGCGCCAGTGGTACCATCTAAAACACCTATCCAATCAATGGAAGTATTATTATGTAAATTAGCTTGGGAAGCTCTCTGATTGAGTATGTAAACCACCCATTTCCCATCCTTACTTGTTGCACCACCCCAAGATTCATATGGAATTGGATAGGCCCATAAACTATCTCCAAACCTGGCATTTGCAACACTAAATTTTATAATTTTTGAATTTGCAGTTTTAGCTATTCGATCAGATTCTGAACTTCCATACCAATTTTCTTGTCCAGGGAAAACCGTTAAAGTACTATCTCCTTGCGAAAAAACGGACCTCCAATACCCTGTTAAACTTTCATATGTTTTTACAGAATCAATAGTAAATAAGGCTTTACCATATGGCAATACCGTTGCTGATAAATTTGTATAGGAAGATGCACTTGCAACTACAATATTTGAAGTTGGAATCAATAAATTTGAATTGCTTGAAGTAAAAATTGCTTCTATTCGATAATCTTGTCTTGGATCTACCGTGATATTAAAATTTATATATTTATTCGCTCCAACAGAGTCGATAATTGTCACATAGCTTGGAGTGGTATTGTAAATATTCCAGCTATATCCATTAGTTGCGATTTTAAGACTGCTTAATGTTGTTGAAGTTTTGATATAATTAGGAATGATAAAACTACCTTTTAGTTGTTGTGTTGGAGTAGTTTGTATGACCCCAAGTGAAGATAATTGCGTTTGGGATCTTTGAACTATAGTTACTTGTTGAATTACTGTATCTATAATCCTTATATCACCATCCCTTAGCCCATCTGGGCCATAATAAGCAGAATCGTAAGTGAAAATAAATCTTACAAGTTTATTATTATTGCCATCAATAATACAACCACACTCTCTCCAACCACTGGACCAACCTTGAACTATAGTTGTGTCTCCTACTCTTAAATTTACCGTCCCCCCATTTGGGAAAGAAGCAAAGCCTCCGCCACTTAATATTGGCATACTACTATCTGCATTCAATCCAGTATAACTTACCGTCACACTTGTTTTGATATTTGTACCAATGTTTTCAACCTTAACTCTATGATTGGGTTCGTTGTCTAAATTAGGTTGTAAAAGGGTATTACTTACAAAAGTATATTTTAATCCTAATTTACCTGTTACAACCTTAGCAGTAGGAGCAGCTGGCAAAACACTAATTGAAGTTTGTGCCATTAAACTTAAATGAAACAATATTACAAATAAAAAAAGAGAAAAGTATTTCATTTTTAAATTTTAATAATGAAGTGGATACTATTCAGTATTAAATTTAAATTATTTAAATAACAATTTAAAAGATTCTTATTAACTAAATGAAAATATAATAGGAAGTAACAAAATTGTTAAGCTAAAACTGCTAACAATCTGTCTAGTACATTGGTTAATTGATAGTTATATTTTAGAGGACGTCCGTAGCCAGTTTCCCACTTAACTAGTTAATAGAAATAAAAACTCCGAAATCTTACGAAATCGGAGTTTTTTAATGCCCCTTGTGGCAGGTTTTTGTAGTCTTTTGTATTGTTATTTGTGGCTCGGCTGGCTTAGCTATAGCTTGATCATCTTAAATTGATAGTTAATCTTGCCATCATTTGATGTTACATTAATAACATAATTCCCAGCCGATAACTGGCCTAAATATATTGGTATACCGGGCGTTATAGTTTTTTTACTTGCGGCTTTTGTACCTGTTGCAATATCAAATACTTCCATGTTTAAGCTTTGATAACCCTTAACTACAAAATCAAAATTGATTTGATTTGTAAATGGATTTGGGGCAAGTTTAATAAATTCATTGAGGGGAACTTAAAATACGCTGAACCTTATCTAAAAATTGATCACCATATTTTTGTCGAACATCTGTGGACAAAAGTGAATTAGCAATAAATTTCGTTACAGCATCTTTCTTTTCTATAAACGCATCAATAATTCTCAAATATCTAACTTCGACGATTCCGAATTTTTTCGCAAATGCTTCAAACTCCATTCTTCCATAATGCCCATAGGTAGAATAATACGCTGATTCAAAATCATTGTCGAATAAATGTAATGCTGTATCCGATTCGCTTGGTGAATGAATTATCGTGCTCATTAAATCGTAAGAAGGCGAAAGTTCCATTTCGCCAAAATCATTTCTTATTACGGAGAAATTTTTCAAGTGTGCATCCCCATTTGAAAAAACATAATTAAACAAAACTATTTTAAAGAAGTTCTCAATTGCTATCATTGATGCTGGTACATATTTTTTTATTAACTCCCCTATTTCGAGATAACTTCCCTCATATTTATACGATTCCCCATGAGTTTCATTTGTTCTATTGGTAATTTGCGCAAAATCCTCTTGTATATATTTAGTTCCATCTCCTTTAACATCAAACCTTTTAGTGATATAAGCTGGCGTTCCGTCTCTAAAATAAATTAATGCGTTTTTTGCAGTCTTAATATTAAAAATTTGTGATGCAATTTGCATAGTCAAATGCTCATTCTCTGGTGCATCTTCCATCATTTCTAAATGGTCTGCAGTTGGTATTGGCTTAATAATATATTGACCATTGGTTTCACATAACTCAAGCTTGTTCCCTACTAATTTGAGAGAATATTTTAATTGCACTCCAGAAATAGACATTTTTTTTGAGTGCTCATTATACATACTTATATTATCAGCCTTTGGTTTATCAAATTCA
Source organism: Chitinophagaceae bacterium (assembly GCA_003509845.1). Classification (GTDB taxonomy): domain Bacteria; phylum Bacteroidota; class Bacteroidia; order Chitinophagales; family Chitinophagaceae; genus Sediminibacterium. The sequence continues at coordinate 5,571 of DOMR01000229.1, forward strand.
AGTACAGTAGAAACTCGTTTGCCATCAAATAGTTTTTTTCTACATGATAGGCAATATTCATTCTTCTCAATTATTTTATAACATCCTAAGCATTTCATCTTATAAAGGTTTTACTGTAATTGATCCTATATTATCCTCTTGTGCTGTCAATAATAATCTACCAAAATGATCATTCTCATCAATTTTCAACAATCTACATTGTATATTCTTATTGACACCCTCAGACAATAAACCAAAGAAAAAAGCGAATAGCTTTTTAGATTCATGCTTTACGATGGTCCTTGGTAGGGTTAAACTAATGGATGGGTTTTTATCATTTTGTAGATACGCTTCATCATACACAAATGAATAAGTTCCATCATATAGCTTTTCCAAAATGCCTACAAAAATGCCATTATTATACACACCTGCTCTCATTAGTTCATTGATTTAATTTGAACAACCAATTCTAAACCCAACACCGCTAAAACTTTATTTAAAGTATTTACTGTGGGATTCCTAATGCCTAACTCGATTTCAGAAATAGACTTAAATGTGATACCCGCCATTTCAGCCACATCTTTCTGAGTTAGATGCAGATAATCTCTTCTTGCTTGTATAATTTTACCAATTTGATGGTTATTCATTGGAAATATATTTCTAATTTAAGCAAATTTAATATAATTTTATACAATTTATATGCATTTTAGAAATATATTTCTAATTTACTTAAAATTTAGCTTAATTATTTAATTTTATTACTATAAAGGAAATATATTTCTAATTAAACAGCTTCATATGATAAGTTGAAATGAAATGATTTGCAATCGGATATTAGATATTCCCTTTTAATAAAAATAATTCTAGTTCACCTTCACTTCATCCATAAACAACCAAGCAGGTGAGCCAGCCCCTGCATTGCCAGCAGGTATCTTATCCAAGGGAACTGCAATAATTTTTAAATATTTAGCTTGAGCTACTGGCGTTGCAATATTCAATGTAAACTTGCCATCTTTGGCTTTTTCAAAATTTTCTTGTTTTGCAACTAAGCTAAAATTCACACCATCCATTGAGCTTAGTATTTCAACACTTTTTGGTAAATACACCCAACTGCCTTTTGATTGAAAGAAATTTAATTGGACATTTTGTAGTGCTTCAGTTTTATTAAACTGCATTACAGTTTCAAAGGTTTTGCCATTATAACCCAACCATTCCCCATCATTGAAACGATTACTACTACCAATAATACCATTGCACCAACCTTCTGCTCCAGATTGATTATACGCGGGGTCGGGTGTGGTTGTATGGATGATTGTTGCTGTAGTAGCTTTATTAATGGTGAATTCGGCATGCAATTCATTGACCACTGTATTTTCAAATAAAGCACCAATGGAAAGGGTCGCTGTTTGTGTAACAGTTAAAGGCGCAGTTAACTTAGGACTATTTGTGGTTAAAGGTTTTCCCGACATTTCATAAATGAGTACCGCAGGGCTTGCAACGCCAGATGCGGTTAGTTGAAAACTGTTTTTTTGGTCATTTAATTTGCTCTTAATTTTAATATCAAATAACTGCGTAGAATAATGAATGTCATTTGCTTTTAATTGACTTAAATAAGGAACTAACCTTTTTACAAAATGATCAAACCCTGGTTTTTGTTTTGTCCAAGCAACTTCAGCAAAAGCAATAGAGCGAGGAAATAACATATACTCCGCTAATTTAACATTAGTAACATATTCGGTCCATAAATTAGCTTGAATTCCTTTAATATAAGTTGCATCTAATTCATTTAAACCCTTTGGCATTGGATTATAATTATACACTTTTGAAAGTGGTAAAAATCCACCCCAAGCGATAGAATCTTTAGGATTAGTAGATTGATAAAAATTAAAATAACAATAATCAATTGGTGTCATGATTACATCATGATGTTGCTTTGCTGCTTCAATACCACCAGCTTCCCCTCTCCAACTCATTACTTTTGCATT
>DOMR01000170.1:0-2673 GCA_003509845.1 Chitinophagaceae bacterium
ACTTTATAATTGGAAATAGAATCTGGAATAATCTCCTTACCAAAATCAGTGGCATTGGGATGTACCTGATTTAAAAATTCGTACAAAATTTCTTTATTAAAAACATAAATGCCCATGGAGGCCAAATAATTTCTGCCTTGTGATTGCATCTGGGTACCTGTATCACTCACCCATTCGGATAAAATTTCTTTTTTTGGTTTTTCTACAAAGGAAGTAATTACTTGCGCTTGATTTGATTTTAAAATGCCGAACTCTGGCGCCTCTCTTTCCGTAACTGGAATAGTTGCAATGGTTAATGCCGCGCCACTATTTTTATGCGCTTCAATCATTTCACTGAAATCCATTTGATATAATTGATCCCCACTTAATATTAATACATATTCAAAATCCATTTTTGCCAAATGTCGCAAGGATTGTCTTACTGCATCTGCAGTACCTTGAAACCATCCAGGATTGTCTGGGGTTTGTTCGGCGGCCAAAATATCTACAAAGCCTGAACTAAACGCACTAAAATGATAGGTGTTTTTAATATGCTGATTTAAGGAAGCAGAATTAAATTGTGTTAATACAAAAATTCGATTCAAATTACTATTGATACAATTACTAATGGGAATATCAACCAAACGGTATTTTCCTGCAATGGGTACGGCTGGCTTGGATCTACTTGCAGTTAATGGATATAACCTTGAACCCGCGCCACCTCCTAAAATAATAGCGACAGTTTGTTTTGCAAATACAGCCATAACGAATAGTTTAAATTTTAATAATTGAACTTATCAAGATGCATACATTTTTTTATAAGCAAGTACCACCGATTCCCAACTATGATCTATCTCCATACATTGTTGTATCAATTTAGTCATTTTTGCTTTATCCTCATATAATTCAATGGCTCTTTCTACAGAATGAACAATATCGTTTTCATCTGCATGTAAAAATTTAATTCCAAAACCTGCTGGATCGCCCATATCAATAACCGTATCATGCAATCCACCAGTATCTCTTACCATTGGAATGGTACCATAACGCAATGCATACATTTGATTCAAGCCACAAGGCTCCACCCGACTGGGCATTAATAAAAAATCAGCACTTGCATAAGCATCATGACCAATCGCTTCATCATAGCCAATCCAGCAATCATAGTTTTCAGGATATAATTGTTTTAAATAATTCAATGCAGATTCTACCGCAGTATCCCCTGCACCAATAACAAAAAAATTAGCGCCTCCATTTGTTTTATCCAACGCATGTTGAATGGCCCCGGGTAAAACATCCGCAGCTTTTTCACCCACCAACCTTCCTATAAATACAATCAATGGTTTATTAATATCTAAATTATATTTGGCACAAAGCACTTCTTTGTTTTTTTGTTTTCCTGACAATACGGTTTCCTTATTATAATGGTACTGTATCATTGGATCTGTAGAAGGATCCCAAAATTCAGTATCAATTCCGTTTAAAATACCCAAACATTTGGCTTGCTCGTTTTCAAATAATGATTCCAACCCTGCGGATTGGTATTTTAATTGCGCCATATAAGTTTCACTTACCGTGGTTACTTTATCTGCACATTTAATGCCAGTAGCTAATGAATTTATATGCCCATCCCATTCCAATAATCCTTGCTTCCAAATATCCCATTTTGGAAGTAAACTACTTTTCTCCCAACCCATCGCACCTTGGTATTGTGCATTATGAATGGTAAGTACTGTTTTTATTGATTTTAGTTTTTGATAATCATTACTATGACGCAACATGAATGGTAACAGCCCCGCTTGATGATCATGACAGTGTAACACATCGGGCAAAACCGTCCAATGTGATAACCAATTTAAAACAGACACTTGAAATGCTAAAAAACGACTAATATCATCCTCGTACCCATAAATTTTAGGTCGATCTAATACACCATTGATATCTACCAAAAACAAGGAATAGCCTAATTTGCCTGTTTGTTCCTTTATAATGGTGTAATCAAAATGCCAATCACCTAAATTCATTTTCCCTTTAAAAATGGTGTCCCAAGAATTACTTTTTAAAAAAGGGGTGTCATACATAGGCATGACCACCATGGAATCATCACCCAATTTTTTTTGATACTTAGGCAAAGCTCCAACTACATCGCCCAATCCACCTGCCTTTGCCATTGGATAACACTCTGCACTTACATGTAAAACTATCATTTATTGAGCGTTCATTTAATATTAAATTTACTAAAAATATCATTGAATATCAATAAAATATTTAATGATTGATTTGACCTAAAATGAACATTTAATTATTATTTTAAGTATTTTACACAATCGAAAAACGATAACCGATTAAACTAACGAATTTTATGAGCCAAACCAAACAACCAACCAACACCGGCGCCTTAAGTACGCTTGTACTTGTATTCTTCTTTTGGGGATTTATTGCCGCCTCCAATAGTATTTTTATACCATTTGCTAAAACCCATTTCAACCTGAGTCAATTTGAGTCTCAATTGATTGGTTCTGCATTTTATGGTGCTTACTTTATTGGATCTTTAATTTTATTTTTATGCTCCAACCTCATTGGGTATGACATTTTAAATAAGATTGGATATAAGAAAGGGATTATCTACGGTTTGTGGATTTCAGTCGTTGGGGCATTACTTATTATACCTGCAGCCAATGCAAATTCATTCCC
>DOMR01000170.1:2820-3173 GCA_003509845.1 Chitinophagaceae bacterium
AGTATTGGAACAACTATTGGGCCATTAATTGTAAGCTTTTTCTTGTTTGGCAGCCCATCTGCAAAAAACAGCGTTGTGACAGTTACGAATATCAATTTGCTTTACTTAATTGTAGCAGGTGTATTTGCTGCAGTAGCCATATTCTTTAGTTTATCTAAAAAATTACCTGATGGAAAAAATGATGAGAAGTTTGAAACTGCTAACAAAGCAGCTGGTTCGTTATTAATTATGACATTATTAATTGGTGCTATCATTGTTGTGGGTCAATTTACAGAAGTACCAAAGTTGAACTTATTAATCATGACCCTTGTTTCCGTTGTGGTTGTATTATTTTACTCAAATAAAAGTGCCAT
>DOMR01000170.1:3346-3936 GCA_003509845.1 Chitinophagaceae bacterium
TTAGATGAAAGTGAAATTTCAAAATACATTTCTTTGTATTGGGGTAGTTTAATGATTGGTCGTTGGACAGGTGCCGTGAGTGTATTTAACTTGAAAGGCACTATAAAAAAGGTAATGATGATTGTTGTTCCATTTATTGCTTTTGCAGTTGTTTTGGGCGTAAGTAAAATTTATGGCAACGATGTTTCTGATTTATACGGCTATGCGATATTTATTGCAATTGCAATCGCTACTTTCTTTTATGGTCAGGAAAAACCGGTTAAAACATTATTTGCCGTATCTATATTTGCTACAGCAGCAATGCTAGTAGGTGTATTTACTAGTGGTATAACTTCAGTGTATGCTTTCATGGCAGGTGGTTTGGCATGTTCTGTAATGTGGCCTTGTATTTTTTCATTAGGCGTTGGTGGATTAGGAAAGTATACAAGTCAAGGATCTGCCTTTTTAATTATGATGATATTAGGGGGTGCAATTATCCCGCCATTACAAGGTGTATTGGGAGATAACCCAAGTGTTGGAATGCACCAATCTTATATTTTAGCAGCAGTATGTTTTGCAATTTTAGCATTACTTGCCTTAAAATTAAAGAG
>DOMR01000170.1:3963-4458 GCA_003509845.1 Chitinophagaceae bacterium
CAAGGACTTGATTTTGATGCACAAGTAAGTGGAGGACATTAATTGAATATTATAAAATTATACAATGGACGCTTTTGTAGTTGGAGTTGATATTGGAGGGACAGGTACCAAATTTGGTATCGTTGATAATGTAGGCAATGTTTTATTTGCAAGTGAGATATCAACAAAAAAACACGAACAGGTACATACTTTTATTGACGAGTTACATCAGGAATTGAGTGTGCTCATTGAAAAAGTGGGTGGCGTTGGTCGCATTAAAGGTATTGGTGTAGGCGCTCCTAACGGAAATGTTTATACAGGTAATATTGAATATGCGCCGAACCTGCCATGGAAAGGAATTATTCCTTTGGCACGTATGTTACAGGATAAATTTAAAATCCCAGTGCGATTGACCAATGACGCGAATGCCGCGGCTGTTGGCGAGATGATGTATGGCGCTGCGCAAGGCATGAAAGATTTTATCATGATCACATTAGGCACAGGCGTAGGAAGTGG
>DOMR01000080.1 GCA_003509845.1 Chitinophagaceae bacterium
ACGGTCATATTATCGATAATAGTCGCCTCCTGTTGGGGAAATTCATTCACCAATTCAACAACATCGCTGATGTTTTGCTCATCTAAAAATTCTTTTAATAGATGTGTGTCCTCCTTGGCGATAATTTCCAAGAAAAGTTCCGATAAATTTATTTCTTCTTTTAATTCATCCAACATGCGTGCAAGTTACGAAAAATTATAAAGGATATATTATATTTATAGTATGATTCTACCTATTCTCACCATTGCCCCATCACCTAATCGAGGTCGTGGCGTATTCGCTACAGAGGCTATTCAAATGAATACGACCATTGAAATAGCGCCTGTCATTGTATTAACAAAGGAGCATCGGATTATTGTCGAGCAAACCCTTTTATATGACTATATTTTTGAATGGGGCGAGGATCATAAATCTGCCGCAGTCGCCTTGGGTTATGTATCCATATATAATCATTCGATTCATCCTAACTGTGTGTATGAAATGGATTATGAAAATGATAGGATTTCAATTATTACCATCAAAGATATTCAAGTAGGGGAAGAGCTTTTTATAAATTATAATGCAGAAGTTGACCAGGAGTCACCTGTTTGGTTCGAACAACATTAATATCATTTAAAATTTAAATATCTTGGCTGGATACACCCAATCATCCAAGTGTATTTTTGTTGATCATTGGTCGTTGAAGGAGTCATTGAAGCCCAACAATTTCTAAAATCCCCCTAAAATCGCCATTTTGCACTAGTTTTTGTTGGCTTATAATAAAATCGGTTGTATTTTTGCATCATGAACAGCAACAACCATACACATCATCATTTTCAAACCAATAGGTAAGCTAAGGGTGTAGGTATGTTTTCAATATTTATACAAAGGGCTTACTCACGGGTAGGCCCTTTTTTAATGACTATAACTTATAAAAATGACGCGTTTAAAATTAGCGATTCAAAAATCGGGAAGATTACATGAGGATTCCATTAAACTTTTAAAGGAGTGTGGCATCGATATTGAAAATGGGGTAAATAAATTAAAAGCAGTAGCGACCAATTTTCCATTGGAGTTGTTCTTTTTAAGAGACGATGATATTCCACAATATGTTGAAGATGGGGTAGCTGATATTGGTTTTGTAGGAGAGAATGTCGTGTATGAAAAATCTAAAAAAGTGGAAGTGGCTTATGCGTTAGGATTTGGTAAATGCAGATTAAGTTTTGCAGTGAACAAAAACGAAACATTTACCGGCGCAACTTATTTATCCGGTAAAAAAATTGCCACTAGTTATCCTGTATTAGTTCAAAAATATTTGAATGAAAATAAGATACAAGCGGAGATTCATGAAATTAGTGGAAGTGTTGAAATTGCCCCTGGTATTGGATTGGCGGATGTTATTTGTGATTTAGTAAGCAGTGGCTCGACCTTGTTTATGAATGGATTGAAGGAAGCGGATACCATTTTAGATTCACAAGCCGTTTTAATTAAGCGCCCTGCATTAAATGCAGAAGCTACTGCAATATTAGAAAGATTATTGTTCCGCATTGAATCTGTAAAAAAAGCGAAAAAAAATAAATATGTATTGTTAAATGCACCTAATGCAAATTTGGATAAAATTATTTCATTATTACCAGGGATGAAAAGTCCTACTGTGGTTGCACTAGCGACACCAGGTTGGAGTAGTGTGCATAGTGTCATTGCAGAAAGTGATTTTTGGGATATAATTGAAAAATTAAAACTGGCAGGTGCAGAAGGAATTCTTGTAGTGCCAATCGAAAAAATGATTTTATAATGATGAAAGTATTCAATGAACCTAAGATTAATGAATGGGCATCGATTATTGAGCGGCCTTCCATAGATGCTGCGCAATTGAATGATAATGTTCGAAATATTATAGACGAAGTTATCGCTGGGGGTGATGCTGCAATAAAAAAAATCACCTTACAATTCGATCGCGTTTCCATCAATGAATTAAAAGTGACTGCTGAAAAAATCGCAGCAGCAGAAAATTTATTAACGCCAGGTTTAAAAACAGCGATTCAATTGGCGAAAGTGAACATTGAAATTTTTCATAATAGCCAAATACAAAAAGTAGAACGTATTGAAACCATGCCAGGTGTTTGGTGTTGGAGAAAATCAGTGGGTATTGAAAAAGTGGGTATATATATTCCAGGAGGATCGGCACCCTTATTTTCAACAGTGTTAATGTTAGGCATACCTGCAAAAATAGCAGGTTGTAAAGAGGTTATTTTATGTACGCCGCCCAATGAACAAGGTGAAATTAATCCTGCAATTTTATATGCAGCTTCATTGGTAGGGGTTACTGCGATATATAGTGTGGGTGGGGCGCAAGCAATTGCAGCCATGGCATATGGTACAGCGACAATACCAAAAGTCCATAAAATATTTGGACCAGGTAATCAATATGTAACTGCAGCAAAACAGTTGGTGCAACAAAATGGTATTGCCATAGATATGCCAGCAGGGCCAAGTGAGGTATGTGTATGGGCAGATGAAAATGCAATACCTTCATTTGTCGCAGCTGATTTATTATCACAAGCGGAGCACGGTCCAGATAGTCAGGTGATTTTAGTCGCTAATAATAAAGCAATTGTTTCCGCGATACAACTTGAAATAGATTTACAGTTGAGTGCACTTCCTAGGAAGGATTTTGCAACAAAAGCATTAGCAAATTCAAAAGCAATCATTTTGAAAAACCAAGATCAGGCAATTGATTTAATAAATGCATATGCGCCAGAACATTTAATTTTAGCAATAGATAATGCATTGCAAATCGCAGATAAAATTATGAATGCGGGGTCGGTATTCATTGGCAATTATTCGCCCGAATCTGTGGGAGATTATGCAAGCGGCACTAATCATACATTACCAACCAATGGGTATGCAAAAGCCTATAGCGGCGTAAGCTTAGATAGCTTTGTAAAAAAAATTACTTTTCAACAACTAACAGAGCGGGGATTAATGAATATAGCACCCACCGTAATTGAAATGGCCGAGGCAGAAGGGTTGCAAGCGCATAGCAATGCAGTATCGGTTAGACTCAATTTGATAAAATCAAAATTATAAATAATGAATTTTGACATTAAAAAAATCGTAAGGCCCAATATTGAAACATTAAAGGCTTATTCATCTGCGAAGGATGAATATACTGGTGGAGCCAATGTTTTATTAGATGCAAATGAAAATAGTTTGGGTTCACCCACCACAAAATGGTATAACAGGTACCCAGATCCTTATCAAAAAGCAGTAAAAGAAAAGATTGCTTTTATCAAACAAATTCCCGCCTCGAAAATATTTTTAGGAAACGGAAGTGATGAGTGTATTGATATTTTATTTCGAACTTTTTGCGAACCAGGAAAGGATAATATAATTATATGTCCTCCGACGTATCCGATGTATGAGGTAAATGCGAATATTAATAATATAGAAATTAAATTTGCACCCTTATTGCCGGATTATCAATTAAATGTCGCGCACATAGAACAATTAGTGAATGAGCGTACTAAAATAATTTGGATTTGTTCCCCCAATAATCCTACAGGAAATTCATTGGATCGGATTGATATTGAAACTATATTAAATCATTTTAATGGTTTGGTGGTGGTGGACGAAGCCTATATTAATTTTTCAAAGCAAAAATCATTCAGTGCCTCGTTTATTGATTATCCCAATTTAGTGGTGTTGCAAACCTTGAGTAAAGCATGGGGCTTGGCGGGTTTGCGATTAGGTATGTGTTTTGCTAGTGAAGCTATTATTGGCTATATGAATAAAGTAAAAGCACCCTATAATATAAATATAGTGACCCAGGAATTGGCTTTACAAGCATTGGAAGAAGTGGGACAGGTAAATGATATGATTCAGCACTTGGTGGATATGCGTATCGCTTTAGCGGAAGTAATTCAAAGTATGCCCTATGTTGAAAAGGTATATCCATCTGACACCAATTTCTTATTGGTTAAAATACCGAAAGCCAGGGAGTTATATCGTTATTTGTTAACACAAGGAATTGTGGTTCGAGATAGGTCTAGTCTTGAAAATTGTTCAGATAGTTTAAGAATTACCGTGGGAACTGAACAAGAAAATACACAGTTGGTGGATGCGATGGCGAATTGGATCAATTTGACATTTACATTAGACTAGATATCCTAATATTTTATTAAATTACACAATCATTTTATAATTAAAAATGGGTCATATGAAAAAAGGAATATATCTTTTATTATTTTCTATCAGCATTCATTTTTTAGCGAAAGCACAGGACAATGCAGGATTAACTTTACCTACTGGGTTTAAAGCAAATTTATTTGCTGAAAATATTGGAAGTGCTAGACATATTGCCATCTCAAAAAACGGGGTTGTTTTTGCAAAATTGAATAGAGCAGACAAACAAGGTAGAACCATTATTAGATTAGCCGATGAAAACAAGGATGGTGTTTCCGATAATATAACAGGTTGGGCAAATTATGGAGGCACTGGCATTTATTTAACTGGTAATGCCTTATACGCAAGTTCAAATGAAGCTGTATTTAAATATGAATTAGACAGTAAGGATGAGGTTGTAAATCCATTAAGTCCAATTACTGTGGTAAGTGGTTTAATCAGCCGTCGTCAACATGAATCAAAATCCATCACTTTTGATAAAACAAATAATATATATGTAAATATTGGTGCTTATTCTAATGCATGTCAAGAAAAAGATAGAACACCTGGTGGAAAGGGGATGATGCCATGTCCTATTTTGGATTCAGCGGGGGGTATTTGGAAATTTGATGCAAGCAAGGAGAATCAAACCTATGGTGACGGGAAAAGATATGCTACTGGTTTAAGAAATGTTATCGGACTAGATTGGAATCCACAAGCCAATAAATTATATGTAGCACAACATGGACGTGATCAATTAAATACTTTTTTTCCAAGCTTATATACAGATGCACAAAACGCAGAGTTACCAGCAGAAACTTTTTATGAGATAAATGAGGGGGACAATGCGGGATGGCCCTATGTTTATTATGATAATTTCCAACATAAAAAAATAGTTTCTCCTGAATATGGCGGAGATGGGAAAAAAGAAGGCGCAAGGGATATTAAAAATCCAGCAGTCGCTTTCCCTGCGCATATGGCAC